>JALYTR010000450.1 GCA_030854165.1 Pseudomonadota bacterium
CGGCCTCGCCTGCGCGGCCAGGCGCAGGCCGGACTCGCCGTCGGCGGCGATCACCGCGCGCAACTGCTCGCGAGCGAGGAAGCGGGTCATCAGGTCGTGGACGATCGGATCGTCGTCGATGACCAGAACGGCCGGCCACGCGGCGGAGGGCGCGACCGCGAGGTCAGCCGCCGGCGCCGGCTCGCCGTCCGCCTCGCCCTGGGCCGGCGTGACGATGCGCGGCAGGCGAACCTCGAAGACCGAGCCCTCGCCGGCCCGGCTGGCCACGGTCACGTCGCCGCCCATGAGCTGGCAGAGCCGGCGGGTGAGGGCCAGGCCCAGACCCGTCCCGCCGTAGTCGCGGGTGGTGGTCGCGTCGGCCTGGGAAAAGGGGCGAAACAGCTTGTCGAGCTGGTCGGGGTTCATGCCGATGCCGGTGTCGGCGACCTTGAAGGCGAGCCAGTCGCGATCCTCCCTCCGCTCGGCGCGCGCCTCGAGGGTGATCACGCCATCTTGGGTGAACTTGGCGGCGTTGCTGATCAGGTTGAAGAGGATTTGCCTAAGCTTGGTCAGGTCGGCGCGCATCTGGCCCAGATCGGGGGGTGCCTCGATCTTCAGCGCATTGCCATTCTTGTCGATGAGCGGGCGCACCGTGCCGGCCACCTCCTCGATCACATCGGCCACGGCGAACTCTTCGATGAAGAGGTCCATCTTGCCGGCCTCGATCTTGGAGAGATCGAGGAGATCGTTGACCAGGGAGAGCAGGCTCTTGCCGGCCTTGTGGATCTTGTCGAGGTCGGGAATGAGCCGCCCGCCTTCCAGGCATTCGGCTTCCTCGCGCAGGATCTCGCTTTAGCCGATCACCGCGTTGAGAGGGGTGCGCAGCTCATGGCTCATGTTGGCGAGGAAGCGGCTCTTGGCCTCGTTGGCCGCCTCGGCGGCGAGTTTCGCGCCGGCCAGTTCGACCTCGGCCAGCTTGCGCTCGGTGACATCGACGGCGACGCCGACATCGCGCTCCGGGGTCCCGTCGGCGGCGAGGATGGGCTGGCCGCGGCAGGCCGCCCAGCGCGCCTCGCCGGTGTCGGCACGCAGGAAGCGAACCTCGCCGGCAAATCCGTCGGCGGCGGCGAAGGCCGCTTCCAGCACCGCCAGGGCGCGGCCGCAGTCGTCGATGTGCGCCCGCGCCTCAAGGACTTCACGATCGATCGGCGTGTCCGGCGGCAGGCCGAGGAGGGCGTAGAACTCCGGCGAGCAGAGGCCGGCGCCGCGCCGCACATCCCAGTCGAAGCCGCCGATGCCGCCGGCCGCCTGGACCAGGCGCAGGCGCTCTTCGGAGAGACGCACCCGCGATCCGGCGCTGGCTTCCACCTCGGCCAGGCGGGCGCGCACCCCGGCCCGCCAGGCGAGGAGGGCCGTCCACAAGGCGCCCAGGACCATGAGAGCGCCCACGGCGGCCAGTTCATAGACCGCCCGGCCGCCCGCCCGGCCCGAGCGCGCCTCGCCTACGCTGCGATCGACAAGCAGGCGGTTTTCCTCTGCCGCCATGCCCTCAAGGGAGGCGCGGGCCGCCTCCATGGTCGCCAGGCCCGCGCTGGAGGCGGCGGAAAGGTTCGGGCGCGCCGGGTTCGAGGATGGCTGACCTGGGGGCGCCCGCAGACTCTCATCCATCTGGACGTCGCGGCGGGCCACCAGCACGCGCAGACCGGCGAAGGCGGCCTGCTGACGCGGATTGTCGGCCGTCTCGACCGCCAGTCGGTTCATGAGGGCCGGTGCGCTCCGGCGGGAGGCCTGGTAGAGGGTGAGGTACGCGGGATCGGCGGCGAGCAGCCAGCCGCGCTGGCCGATCTCCGCCTCCTGGAGCACCGAGGCCAGATGCTGGACATCGGCGATGCCCCGCAGGGTGTGGGTCTGCCAGGCAATCTCCGCCTCGCGCCGGCGCGCCGCAGCGAGCCCGTCGACGACCACCGCGGCGATGAGGGCCGCCAGCCCCAGGGCCGTGACAAGGCCGAACAGCCATCGACGACGCATGTGTGAAGGCTTCCCTTCCGATCGCGCGCCCCGGCTCGCAAGGCGGATCTCGCCCCGTGGGAACCCAATGGCTCAGGTTGGGTTCCGAAGGAAAGCGCGAAGGGGCTTGTGGATGGCCGACGTGAAGGACGTTCGATGTGACCGCGGAGAGACGCGGAGCTTCAGCGCCCACTGCTCGAACGCGGGCGAACATCGGTCGGACTTCGTGACGCGGGCCGCCTCGTTCGAGGAAGCGGCCATGGCGTTCGCCGAGCGCTGGGCGGGACCGGAAAGCGAATGCCGGGTCATCGTCATCGATCTGGAGAACGGCGAGCGGCATGGCTTCAGCCTTCACGTCGGCTCCGTCGGCCACTCCGAGACAAAGGACTAATACCAACCGGTCTTAAGCTTGACCTGTGGCGGCCCATTGTCGTGAGCCGAGGGATGTGATGCGTGAGGGCTCGGCGA
>JALYTR010000084.1 GCA_030854165.1 Pseudomonadota bacterium
TCGGTGTCCTGGGCATCTTCGTGAACCGCAAAAACGTCATCGTCATTTTGATGTCCATCGAGCTCATTCTGCTGGCGGTGAACATCAATCTGGTGGCCTTTTCGGTCTTCCTCCACGATGTGGTGGGCCAGATCTACGCCCTCATCGTGCTCACCGTGGCCGCCGCGGAAGCGGCCGTCGGCCTCGCTATCCTCGTCACCTTCTTTCGCAACCGCGGCGATATCGCCGTGGATGACGCCTCGATGATGAAGGGCTGAGCGGCGAGGATGACCCCGCCGCAGATCGTCACAGTCGTCGTTTTCCTGCCGCTGCTGGGCGCGCTGATCGCCGGGCTGTTCGGGCGGCGGATCGGCGATGTCGCCTCCATGGCCGTGACCACCGGACTGTTGTTCGTCGCCGCGGCCCTCGGCTGGCTGACCTTCGCCGAGGTGATCTGGGGGAGTTGGCCGGCCCATTTCACCGTCCAGCTCGCGCCGTTCATCGACGTGGGCGCCTTCCGTTCGGCCTGGTCGGTGCGGGTGGATTCCTTGTCGGCGGTGATGCTGGTGGTGGTGACCACCGTCTCGGCCCTCGTTCACCTCTATAGCTGGGGATATATGGCGGCCGACAATTCCAAGCCGCGCTTCTTCGCCTATCTGTCGCTGTTCACCTTCGCCATGCTGGCCCTGGTGACCGCGTCCGACTTCATGCAGCTGTTCTTCGGCTGGGAAGGCGTGGGGCTGGCGAGCTATCTGCTGATCGGCTTCTGGTATCACAAGCCCACCGCCAACGCCGCCGCCATCAAGGCCTTTGTGGTCAACCGCATCGGCGATGTCGGCTTCGCGCTGGGCATCATGACTGTCTTCTGGTCGTTCGGCACCATCCGCTTTGCCGAGATCTTCCCCCAGGTCGCCTCCCACGCCCATCTGGCCTGGAGCTTCGCCGGCCATGCCTGGCGCTTGATGGACCTGGCCTGCGTGCTGCTGTTCATCGGGGCCATGGGCAAGTCGGCGCAGTTCCTGCTGCACACCTGGCTGCCCGACGCCATGGAGGGGCCGACCCCTGTCTCGGCCCTGATCCACGCCGCCACCATGGTCACGGCCGGCGTCTATATGGTCTGCCTCCTCTCGCCGATGTTCGAATACGCGCCCGTCGCCAAGGACCTGGTGACCCTCATCGGCGCCATAACCTGCCTGTTCGCCGCTACCATCGGCTTGGCGCAGAACGACATCAAGCGGGTGATCGCCTATTCGACCTGCTCGCAACTCGGCTACATGTTCTTCGCCGCCGGCGTGGGCGCCTATCCGGCCGCCATGTTCCACCTCTTCACCCACGCCTTCTTCAAGGCCCTGCTGTTTCTGGGGGCCGGCGCGGTGATCGAGGCCATGCACCACGAGCAGGACATGCGCAAAATGGGCGCCCTGTGGAAGCTGCTGCCGGTGACCTATGCGGTGATGCTGATCGGCACCCTGTCGATAACCGGGGTCGGCCTGCCGCGCATCGACCTGGGCTTTTCAGGCTTCTATTCCAAGGACGCCATCATCAACGCCGCCTTCGTCGCCGGCCAGGCCAATCCGATCTCCTATTTCGCCTTCGTCGCCGGCCTCCTGGGCGCGGGGCTGACCTCCTTCTATTCGTGGCGGTTGATCTTCATGACCTTCCACGGCCACGCCAAGTGGGGCGACCGGGCCCGCGGCGAGGCGCACGCGAGCGGCGCACGGATCGAGACTCACGACGAACCGCTCGCCGATCATGACGGACGCCGACACGGCCACGACCTTGAGCCCCACGAGAGCCCATGGGTGATGCTCGTCCCCCTCTTGCTGCTTTCGGTCGGTGCAGTGGCCGCGGGCGGCGTGTTCGCCGACCTGTTCATCGGTGCGGAGCACGGCGAGTTCTGGCGTGGCGCCCTCTTCAGCCTGCCCGGTCACGCCTCGGCGCCCCGCGGCGCCGCCCTGCCGGTCTGGGTGCTGTGGGGGCCGCTGACGGTGACCGCCATCGGCCTTTTCGCCGCCTGGTACGCCTATGTGCGGCATGAGGGCATGGGCGCGCGGATCGCCGCCCGCGGCGGCCTGTTGTGGCGGTTCCTCTACAACAAATGGTATTTCGACGAGATCTATGACGCGCTTCTGGTCCGGCCGGCCAAGGCCCTGGGCGATCTCTTCTGGAAGGGCGGCGACAAGGCCGTGATCGATGGCCTGGGTCCAGACGGGTTCGCGGCGGTCTCCCACGCGATCGGCAAGGCGGCGGGCCGGTTGCAGAGCGGCTATGTCTATCACTACGCCTTTGTCATGCTGCTCGGCATCGCCGGCCTGCTCTCCTACGCGCTGTGGGCCTTTTCCTAGATGACCGGCATCCTTTCCATCACCGTCTTCTCGCCGCTGATCGGCGTCGCGGCGATTCTGATCCTTCGCGCCTTCGCCGTGCCGGACGATCCGCGCACCGCCAACGCCGCCCGCTGGATCGCCCTGGCGACCACCCTGACGACCCTGGCGCTTTCCATCCTGATGGTGGCGCGGTTCGACACCGGCCAGAGCGGGTTTCAGTTCACCGAAAACGCCACCTGGTTCTCGGGGCTTCACTACCGCATGGGCGTGGACGGCGTCTCGATCCTGTTCATCCTTCTGACCGCCTTCCTTCTGCCGCTGTGCATCGTCGCGAGCTGGCGGTCGATCACCGTGCGGGTGATCGAATACATGATCGCCTTCCTGGTGCTGGAGAACCTGGTGATCGGCGTGTTCTGCTCCCTCGACCTCATGGTCTTCTATTTGTTCTTCGAGTTTCAGCTTCTGCCGATGTTCCTGATTATCGGCGTCTGGGGCGGCAAGAACCGCGTCTATGCGGCGTTCAAGTTCTTCCTCTACACCCTGCTGGGTTCGGTGCTGATGCTGGCGGCCATCCTGGCCATGATCGTCATCGCCCATACCTCCAGCATTCCCGCCCTGATGACCTATCGTTTCGCGCCGGCCACCCAGACCTGGCTGTGGCTGGCCTTCTTCTCATCCTTCGCCGTCAAGATGCCCATGTGGCCGTTCCACACTTGGCTGCCCGACGCCCACGTCGAGGCGCCCACCGCCGGGTCGGTGATCCTGGCAGGGATTCTCCTGAAGATGGGCGGCTATGGCTTCATGCGGTTTTCGCTGCCGATCTTCCCCGCCGCCAGCCTGCAGTTCACGCCCCTGATCTTCGCCCTGTCGGTGATCGCCATCGTCTACACTTCCCTGGTGGCGTTCAGGCAGACCGACTTCAAGAAGCTGATCGCCTATTCCTCGGTGGCCCACATGGGATTCGTGACCCTGGGCATCTTCTCGGGGACCCTGATTGGCGAGCAGGGCGCGCTCTTCCAGATGCTCAGCCACGGGGTGATCTCCGGCGCCCTCTTCCTCTGCGTCGGCGTCGTCTATGACCGCATGCACACCCGCGAGATCGCTTTCTACGGGGGGTTGGTGAACAGCATGCCCTTCTATGCGGCGGTATTCATGCTGTTCAGCATGGGCAATTTGGGCCTGCCCGGCACCAGCGGGTTCGTGGGTGAGATCCTCAGCCTGACCGGAACCTATGGGGCTTCCACCTGGCCTGCGATCATCGCGGCCACCGGGGTGATCCTGTCGGCCATGTACGCGCTCACCGTCTACCGGCGGGTCGTGTTTGGAGAGATGACCAATCCGGCCCTAGGCGGAATCGCCGACCTGGATCGCCGCGAACTGTTCATCTTCGTCCCGCTGATCATCGCCACCCTGTGGCTCGGTCTGCAACCTGGCCTGGTGTTCCATGTGACCGGCGCTTCGGTCGCCCATCTCACCGACGCCTACCGCGCCGCCAGCGGCCGATGAGGGCGCCATGAGCTTTAGCGCCACCGCCGCTTTGGCCCTGCCCGAACTGATCCTGGCCGGATCGGCGCTTGCCCTCTTGATCTGGGGGGCCTTCCGGCGCCGAGGGGGGGGGCTTTTCACCCTGGCCTCGATGGCGGCGCTGGCGGGCGCGGGCGTGGCCGCGGCCGTGGGGCCGTTGGGGCGGGCTTTCGCCGACGGCCTGATCGCCGATCAGGGTTCGGTGTTCGCCAAGGTCGTCATCTATGCGGCCAGCGCGGTCGCCATACCCTTAGGGGATCGCTGGTTCGCCCGTCGAGGCGCCGCCAAATTCGAATTTCCGGTCCTGGTGATCCTGGCCGCGCTCGGCATGGGGATGATGGTTTCGGCGGGCGATCTGATTTCGCTCTACGTCTCCATCGAACTGCAATCCCTGGCCCTCTACATCCTGGCGGCCTTTCTGCGCGATGATCCCAAGGCCTCGGAAGCGGCCCTGAAGTATTTCGTCCTCAGCGCCCTGTCGTCCGGACTCCTGCTCTACGGAGCCTCCCTGATCTATGGTTTCGCCGGCTCGACGCGGTTCGATCTCATCGCCGTCGCGCTCCGCGGTCACGCGAACCTCGGTGTCCTCGCGGGTCTCGTCTTCCTGATCTGCGGCTTCGGCTTCAAACTATCCGCCGCGCCGTTCCACATGTGGACGCCGGACGTCTATGAAGGCGCCGCGACCCCGGTGGTGGGTTTTTTCGCCGGAGCGCCGAAGCTCGCGGCCATGGTGCTTTTGGCCCGCGTTCTTTCCCAGGCGTTCGGCGGGGCGGGCGATCAATGGCGGCAGATTCTCGTGGCCATGGCGTTGCTGTCGGTGGCGGTCGGCGCCTTCGGCGGCCTCGTCCAGAACAATGTCAAGCGCCTGTGGGCCTATTCGTCGATCGCCACCATCGGCTACGCCCTGGTCGGCCTGGCCGCCGGCGGCGTCATCGGCATCCAGTCCATGCTGATGTACATGGTCCTGTTCGTTGTCGATGTGACCGGCTTCTTCGCCTGCCTGTCGGGTTTGACCCGCGATGGCCGATCCCTTGAGACCATGGCCGATTTCGCCGGCCTGATGCGCGAGCGGCCGGTCATGGCCTTCTGCATGACCCTGTTCGCCCTGTCGGCCCTGGGCCTGCCGCCGCTGGGCGAATTCTGGGGGAAGTTCTATGTTTTCAGGGCTGCTTGGGGCGTCGGGCCGGCCCTGGGCGTGGTGGCGGTCATCGCCCTGATCGGCAGCGTGGTCGCCGCCTTCTTCTATCTGCGGCTGGTCAAAGTGATGTGGATGGATCCCTCGCCGGGACCGACCGACACGCCGGCCCCAGAAGCGCGCGCCCTGGCCTACGCCATGGCGGTGATCGCCTTTCCGGTCGTGCTGATCGCCCTGGCCGCCCTCGACCCCCTGACGCGCGCCGCGGCGGTCGCCCTGGCTCAGCGCTAAGGTCGTGGAAGCGGCCCCGGTCGTCGCCTTCGAGGAACTCGATTCCACCAACGCCGAAGCGCGTCGGCGGGCCGAGGCGGGCGAGGCCGGTCCCCTGTGGATCATCGCGGCGCGGCAGAGCGCCGGGCGCGGGCGGCGCGGCCGGACCTGGGAGACGGGCGAGGGCAATCTCGCCGCCACCTATCTTTTTACGACCCGGACGCCGCCGGCCCAGGCGGCCCAGGTCTCCTTCGTCGCCGCCCTCGCCGTGGCCGATCTAGCCGGCGCCTTCGTCCCCGCCGCCCTGGTCAGTCTGAAATGGCCCAACGACCCCCTGATCGGTGGAAAAAAGGCGGGCGGAATCCTGGTGGAGTCCGGACAGGGGACCGGCGGCCGGCTGTGGGTTGCGGTGGGGGTCGGGATCAATCTCGCGGTCCGGCCAGCCCATGCCGACCGCCCGGCGACGACCTTCGCCGAGCACATTCGCGCCCCGCCTCCCGCGCCCCTGGACGCTATGGCCATTCTGGCCGCCGCCTTCGCCCGCTGGCGCGATCTGTGGGAGCGGGCGGGTTTCGTCCCCATCGCTGAGGCCTGGACGGCGCGGGCCCATGGCCTTGGCCAGCCCTGCACCGCGCGGCTGGCCGCCGAGACCATCGAGGGTGTCGCCGAAGGACTGGACGGCGACGGCGCGCTCAGGCTTAGAACGGCGGCGGGCGAGGTGCGGCGGATCACCGCCGGCGATGTTTTCTTCGGAGAGGCCTGATGCTGCTGGCCATCGAGCAGGGCAATACCAATACGCTGTTCGCCGTCCACGACGGCGAGCGCTGGATCGCCCAGTGGCGTGCCGCCACGGACGCATCGCGCACCGCCGACGAGTACGCCGTCTGGCTGGCGCAGCTCCTGGGCATGGCGAACCTGTCGCTCGCGGCGGTGGACGGCTGCATAGTCTCGAGCGTCGTGCCGCAGTCGATTTTCAATCTGCGCAATCTGGCGCGGCGCTATTTGCACGTCGAGCCCATGGTGGTCGGCGAGAATGTCGATCTGGGTATCGAGGTCCGCATCGCAAAACCGTCCGAGGCCGGCGCCGACCGGCTGGTCAACGCCATCGGCGCGCACGTTGCCTACAAGGGCGCTCTGCTTGTCGTGGACTCCGGTACGGCCACCACCTTCGATGTCGTCGCCGCCGACGGCGCCTTCGAGGGTGGGGCCATTGCGCCCGGGATCAATCTTTCCATGCAGGCTCTGCATACCGCCGCCGCGCGGCTGCCGCGGGTGGCGATCCAAAGGCCCGCGCACGCGATCGGCAAGGACACCGTGGAGGCCATGCAGTCGGGCATATACTGGGGCTATGTCTCTCTGATCGAAGGGCTCATCGCGCGCATGAAGAGTGAATTTCAGGCGCCGCTGACGGTGATCGGAACCGGCGGCGTCGCCTCCCTCTTCGAGCACGCCACCACGGCCGTCGATCACTTCGATCACGATCTGACCATCCTGGGCCTGCTCGAGATCTTTCGGCGCAATCCCGCCTTCGCCGGGCGATGATCAACCTCTCGCAAGACGAGCTCGTGTTCCTGCCGCTCGGCGGTTCGAACGAAATCGGCATGAATTTCAATCTCTACGGCCATGGTCCGCCGCACGCGCGCCAATGGATCGTCGTCGACCTGGGGGTCACCTTCGGCGATCAGACCACGCCTGGAGTGGAGATCATCCTCCCCGATCCCACCTTCATCGAAAAATACGCCAAGGACATCCTCGGCATCGTCCTCACCCACGCCCACGAGGATCATATCGGCGCGGTCGCCTGGCTATGGCCTCGCCTGAAGGCGCCGCTCTACGCCACCCCGTTCACCGCCTTCCTCCTGCGTGAGAAGCTGCGCGAGGCCGATCTGCTGGACGAGGTGAAGATTACCGAGATACCGCTGGGCGGGACCTTCACCCTGGGTCCCTTCGATCTCACCCTGATTACCCTCACGCACTCCATTCCCGAGCCCAACGGCCTGGCGATCCGCACCCCGCTGGGGACGATCCTGCACACCGGCGACTGGAAGATCGATCCCGATCCGCTGACGGGCGCGGCCACCGACGAAGACGCCATTCGCCGGCTGGGCGACGAGGGGATCCTGGCCATGGTCTGCGATTCCACCAACGTCTTCGTGGACGGCGAAGCAGGGTCCGAGGCGCAGGTCCGCGTAACCCTCAACGCCCTGATCGGTGAGCTGAAGGGCGGCGTGGCGGCCGCCTGCTTCGCTTCCAACGTGGCGCGCATGGACACCATAATTCGCGCGGCCGAAGCCAACGGGCGGCGTGTCTGTCTGGTCGGCCGCTCCATGATCCGCATGTCCCAGGCCGCCCGCTCGGTGGGCCTGCTGGCCGATATCGCACCCTTTCTTTCCGACGCCGAGGCGCGCCGCCTTCCCAGGAACAAGGTTCTCTACCTGTGCACCGGCAGCCAGGGTGAACCGCGCGCCGCGCTATCGCGGGTGGCCGACGGCAACCATCCGCACGTGAAGCTCGGGCAAGGCGATGCGTGCGTGTTCTCCTCGCGGATCATCCCGGGCAACGAGGTTCCGATCCGCAACCTTCAGAACAAGCTCGCCGACCGCGGCGTGCGCCTCTACACCGAACGCGATCATCCGGGCCTGCACGTTTCGGGCCATCCCTGCCGCGATGAATTGAAGCGCATGTACCAGTGGGCGCGGCCGGCCATAGCGGTTCCAACCCACGGCGAGCGCCGGCATCTGCTCGAGCACGCCGCCTTGGCGCGCGACCTGCAGGTCGCCCAGACCGTCGCGCCGCGCAACGGAGAGATGGTCCGCCTGGCGCCCGGCCCGGCCGAAATCATCGACGAGGTCCCTTCCGGTCGGCTCTACGTCGACGCCGGTGTCGTGACTCCGGAAAACGGCGACGCCCTGCGCGAACGGCGCCATGCCTCCTCCAACGGCGTCCTCACCGTCAGCGTCGCCATCGA
>JALYTR010000451.1 GCA_030854165.1 Pseudomonadota bacterium
AACCCCATCGTCAGCGGGATGCCGGCGAGGGATAGAAGCATCGCGGCAAAGATGCCGCCGAGCCACGGCCGCCGCCATATGAGGCCGCGATAATCGTCGAGCGCCTCGAGTTCTGCCCCGCCGCTCGATGCGGATAACACCGTTATGATGCCGAACGCGCCCAAGGTCATCACGAAATAAGCGACGAGATAGTAGGTCACGGCTTCGATCCGCAATGCGCCGGCCGCTAGAAGCGCGACCAGCAGATAACCGAGGTGGGCGATCGACGAATAGGCAAGGATCCGCTTGATGTTGTTCTGCATCAGCGCCAGTAGATTGCCGACCAATATCGAAGCGACGGCGACGATCTCGATCATCAACGACACCGGCCCGAACTCGTAGGCGTGGGCAGTCGCAAAATAACGCAGCAGAAAGGCGAACATCGCCCCCTTGGAGACGACGGCGACGAAGGCCGCCACCGGCGCGGGCGCTCCCTCATAGACATCCGGCGCCCACATGTGGAAGGGCACGACCGACAGTTTGAACCCGATCCCGGTGAAGACGAGGGCGAGCCCGGTGAGCCAGTAGATGTCATGAGACGCATCATTCGACGCAGGTAACAACGCCGCGATCCGATCGAATTCCAGAGTGCCCAAGCGCGCATAGATCACGGCCATGCCGAACAGTAGGAGCGCCGAAGACATTCCGGCCAGGATCAGGTACTTGATGCCGGCCTCGACGGACCTTCGGCGATCGCGCGGATAGGCGATCAAGCCCAGCAGCGAGATGCTGAGCGTCTCGAGACCAAGGAAGAAAGAGGCGAAGTGGTCGCTAGCGACCAGCGCGGCCGCGCCGAGTGTCGCCAGCAACACGAGCAGATAGAACTCTTCCGGCGGACCTGGGCGTCTCGCGAGATAGCCATGGGACAACAGCAGCACGGCGATGCTGGCGGCGAAGATGAGCCCCATGTAGAAGAGTGCGTAGCCGTCGATGACGAACAACGCTGTCACCTGTCGTGGTTCGACATGGCTGGCGGCCCATATGGCGGCTAGGGACAACACGAGCCCCAGCACGGCCATGATCGCGGTCAGCCGATGGCGCCGATGGAACGCAATCACCAACATGACGGCGGTCACGGCGCCGCCAAGGACGAGAAGCGGGAGGATGGCGATGAGGTCGCTACCGTTCATATCATCGGGACGCTAGTGGACGTTCCGAGGCGACGCGCTGCAGATTGGCGAGGCCAGGGCGGGCGGTGTCGATCACCGACTGCGGATAGAGCCCAAGCCAGATGAGGATGGCGATCATCGGCGCCATGACGATCATGTGCCGTGCCGAAAAGTCGGCCAGGACCGCGGTTTTGCGGGGTTCGCCCTGAAAAACCCGCTGGACGAAACTGAGGGCGTAGACGGTGGACACCACCAACCCCAACGTCGCGACGATCGCGAATCCAGGCGCGACGCGGTAGGTGCCGAAGAGAACCAGGAACTCACCGACGAAATTGCCAAGCCCTGGTAGGCCCAGCGAAGCGATCGCGAAGAACAGGCCGATCGCGCTGATGCGCGGCGCGCTCGCCCACACCCCCCCCATCTGCCTCATGTCGCGAGTATGGAGTCGCTCTTGGAGCGCGCCGGCCAGGATGAACAGGGCGCCTGTGCTGAGGCCATGCGCCAACATCTGTACGACCGCGCCTTGCAGCGCCAGCGTGTTCCACGCGTAGATGCCGAGCAGGACGAAGCCGAGATGGCTGACGCTGGTATAGGCGACGAGACGTTTCACGTCGTACTGAGCGAAGGAGAGCACCGCGCCATAGAGAATGCCGATGACACCGAGCGTCATCGCGACCGGGGCGAAGCGGGCGGCGGCCTCTGGGAAGAGCGGGACCGCGAAGCGCAACAAGCCATAAGCGCCAGTCTTCAGGAGCAGGCCGGCGAGGATGACGCTGCCGGCCGTCGGCGCCTCGGTGTGGGCGTCGGGTAGCCAGGTGTGGAACGGCACGGCTGGCAACTTGACGGCGAAGGCGACGAAGAACCCGAGCATGATCCACATCTGTGTCGCCGGGCCGAGCGGGACATGCGCCAGCGCGAAGTAGTCGAATGTCAGCGTTCCGGTCTGGCGGTAGTTGATAAAGGCCAGCGCCAGAATGGCGACGAACATGAGCAACCCGCTTCCCTGAGTGAACAGGAAGAACTTGACCGCTGCATAGATCCGACGCTCATGGCCCCAGATGACGATCAGAAAGTACATCGGAACCAACATCAGTTCCCAGAAGAAGAAGAACAGGAACAGATCCAGCGCCAGGAAAACACCGATGACCCCCGCCAGGGTCAGCATGAGATTGAAGTGAAAAAACCCTACCTGCCGGGTGATCTCGCTCCAGGAGGCGACCACCGACACGGCGCCGAGTCCGATGGTCAGGAGGATCAGCAGCAGGCTCAGGCCGTCGAGGCCCAGATGAAGCCTGATCCCGAGC
>JALYTR010000452.1 GCA_030854165.1 Pseudomonadota bacterium
GCGCGGATCGAGCAGAGGCGCGCGCGTTTCCAGACCGTTGGCCATGGAGGCGCGATCGACCTTGCAGAGAATGTCGCCAGGCAGATAATCGATGCTGTCGCGCCACATCATCGCCTCGAGGTCGTTTTCGAAGCCCGGTGAGGGTGGTCGCCACGCGGGGGCGCTTTTCGGCGGGGCCACCAACAGGCCGTTCGGATCGGGCCAGGCGGTCATGGTGAGTTCATAGAGCGCGTCGATATCGGCCGCCGCCGCCCAGCCGGCGGCGCGGCGCAGGTTGGGGCCGAGCCGGCCGCGCGCGGCGTACTCGCTGGCCAACGGACCGAGAAATTTCAAGGCGCCCTCGGTGAAGGCCATTGGCAGCGCTCCCAGCGCCGCCGCCGCCGCGCCCCGGAAGGGCAGTCGCCGAAGGGCCTTCCACAGGCGCGGGACGCCCGGATAGCGCACATAGCCGCCGAACATCTCGTCGCCGCCATCGCCGGTCAAGGCGACGGTGACATCGCGGCGGGCCATCTGGCTGATCAGATAAGTCGGGATCTGCGAGGCGTCCGCGAACGGCTCGTCGAACATCGCCCCGAGCCTGGGGACGATGGCCAGGGCGTCGGCTTGCGTCACGATGTGTTCGGTATGGTCGGTCTTCAGATGCCGCGCGACTTCCCGGGCGAAGGCCGCCTCGCTGAACGCCGCCGATTCGAAACCCAGGGTGAAGGTCTTTACCGGCTGGACGGCGATCACCTGCATGATGGCCGCCACCAGGGACGAATCGATTCCGCCGGAGAGGAAGGCGCCCAAGGGCACGTCGGCCAGCATCTGCGGCCCGATCGCCTCGCGCAGCAGCCCGTCGAGGGTCTCGACGGCCGCCTCGGAATCGGTGAGGCGATCCGCCCGACCGGCCAGGACGACATCCCCCAGGCGCCAGTAGGGCGCTACGCGCGGCGCGTGGCCTTCGCGCCAGGTGAGCAGCGAGCCGGGCGGCAGCTTGTCCACGCCTTCATAGACGCTCAGCGGGGCCGGGATGTAGCCGTAGCGGAAGAACAGCGACAGGGCTTCGGGTGAAATCTCGGCGGCGAGACCCGGGACGAGCTCGATGGCGGTGAGTTCCGAGGCGAAGGTCAGGCCACCGCCGGCGGCGGCGTAGTAGAGCGGCTTTTCGCCGAACCGGTCGCGGGCCAGATGGAGGGTCCGACGATCGCGGTCCCAGACGGCCAGAGCGAACATGCCGACCGCTTTTTCCAGGGCGGCGCCGATGCCGAAATGGGCGATGGCCTCAAGAAGCGCCTCGCTGTCGGAATGGCCGCGCCACCTGATCGGCGCCGCCGCCTCCACCTCCTGGCGCAGGACGCGGTGATTGTAGATCTCGCCGTTCAGGATGAGGACGTACCGCTCGCTGGCCGAGACCATCGGCTGGTGGCCGGCGGCGGAAAGGTCGACGATCGACAGGCGCCGATGGCCCATCCACACCCCGCCCTCGCGCCATTCACCTTCATCGTCCGGTCCCCGGTGGGTGAGCGACGCCAGCATGGCCCGGGCCACGGTGGCGTCGATGGCCTCGCCGCGCGGCCGGATGGCGCCGGCTATCCCGCACATCGCGCCGGGCCGGCAACCCGTTCGAGCGTCACCGGCAGTGCTGCGTCCAGTGATGATGCAGCATGACTTGCTGGCAGAGCGCCGCGTGCCGGTGCTGCGAACGGACCGACGCCGCCCGCAGGCGCGTGGATGTGTGGCGATTCTGATGGTGAAGGGCGGCCGCGTGAGACGCGGAAAGATGGCCATGGTGGCGCGAGATCCGATGATGAACGGCGCCAATTGAATGGTGATGATGATGATGATGGGTTCGAGCCACGGCGGGCGTCCAAAGCGTGAGCGCCGCCGCGGCGATGGCGATCGCGATGAGGGGGCTCGGGGGCCTTGGGGCGCTGGTCATGATGTTTTTCCGTCTCACGAAAATCTCTTTCAGGCGACTCGCGCCCGCAACTGCTTCAACACCCTTGGCACGAGTCGCGGCAAGTCCTCGCTGATCAATCCAGCCCCGAAGGCCTCGGCGCACGCCCCGTGAATCCACGCCCCGGCGCAGGCGGCGGCGAAGCTTTCCATGCCCTGGGCGATGAGGCCCCCGATCAGGCCCGACAGCACGTCGCCCGACCCGGCGGTGGCCAGCCACGGCGTGCCGTTCAGATTGACCGCCGCGCGTCCGTCGGCCGCGGCGATCACCGTGTCGGGACCCTTGAGCAACACCACCGCCTGGGCCCTCGCCGCGGCCTGGCGCGCGGCGGTGATCCGCTCGGGCGCGCTCTTCAGGAGGCCGGGGAAAACCCGTTCGAACTCTCCGGCATGCGGGGTGAGCACATCGTCGCGGTCGAGGATCTGGAACAGGTCGGCGGGCTCGTCGCGAAAGACGCTCAGCGCATCGGCGTCGATGACCAGCGCCGCCCCGGTGCGGGCCAGGGCCAGCAC
>JALYTR010000453.1 GCA_030854165.1 Pseudomonadota bacterium
GCCCTGTCGGGCCGGCGCCTGACGTGGGGTCGCGCTGCTGGTGTTGCCGCCCAGCGGTGGTAGCTGGACCGGCGGCGGGACGGCCTTACCGGCCGGCGTCGCCGGTGGCGCGGGAGCCATCGCCTTGCGCAGGGCGTCGGGATTGACGGTCAGGCCCTTGAGGCCATTGATCGTCGCCTGGTCGGATCGCGACCGCCCCCCCAGCAGGGTAAGGGCCAGGCTCAGGGTGAGGAAGAGCACGAACAGAACCCAGGTCGTCCGGGTGAGCAGATCGCCGGCGCCCCGCGTGGTGATGAGGCCCGTCGGGCTGCCGCCCGTGCCAAGCGCGCCACCTTCCGAGCGTTGCAGGAGCACCACGCCGATCAGGGCGAGGCACACCATGATGTTCAAGGTCAGCAAAAGGCCAAGCAGCATGGGTCTTGAGCTCTCTAGGATGTGGGCGCGCGAGAAGGCGCCCCTCTAGCACCGCGCGGGCGCCCGCGCCATAGCGGCGGGAAACGCCGAAGCCCGGAATCCCTCAGATCGCCCGGACGATCTCGGCGAACGTCGCCGCCTTCAGGGAGGCGCCCCCCACCAGGGCGCCGCCGACCTCGTGGCCCTTCAGGATTGCCTGGGCGTTGTCGCCCTTGACCGAGCCGCCGTAAAGGATGGGAGCGTCCTTTCCATCTGGCCCAAACATGGCGGCCAGAGCTTGGCGCAGTGCGCCGTGGACCGCCTCGATTTCGCTAAGGTCAGGGACCAGGCCCGATCCGATGGCCCACAGGGGCTCATAGGCCACCGCGAAGGGATGACCGACCAGGATCTCGGGAAGCGAGGCCCGGATCTGGCCATCGACGACGGCGATCGCCTTTCCCGCCCGCCGCGCCTCCAGGGTTTCGCCCACGCAGACGATGGGCTCGAGGCCCGCGGCCACCGCGCGGGCGACCTTGGCGGCCACCACCGC
Source organism: Pseudomonadota bacterium (assembly GCA_030854165.1). Classification (GTDB taxonomy): domain Bacteria; phylum Pseudomonadota; class Alphaproteobacteria; order Caulobacterales; family Caulobacteraceae; genus Acaudatibacter. The sequence continues at coordinate 944 of JALYTR010000453.1, forward strand.
GTCGGTTTCGCCATGATGCTCGCGCCGCTCGGAGTGACCGAGAATGACCAGGCGCGCCCCCGCGTCGACCAGCATGTCCGCCGAGACATCGCCCGTGAAGGCGCCACGCGCCTCCTCGCTGCAGTCCTGCCCTCCGACCAGAATCCCCGACCCGGCCAAGAGGTCGGCCATGCGGGCGATCAACGTGGCTGGCGGGCAGAGCGCCACGCGCGCCGCCGGCGGCCTCTCATCGACCAGGGCGGCGAGCGTCCGCGCCTCGTCAAGAGAGGCTTCCACGCCATTCATCTTCCAGTTTCCGGCGATCAGAGGGCGGGCGATGGTCAAGGCGTAGCTCCGCGAAAACCAGCAGGTGTGCCTGGCGCGGCCAACGGAACCACTCTTTGTCCCGCCCCCTCCACCGCTTCGCGGTCCCCCTCCCCCGCAAGTGGGCGGGCGAGGATTGCAGCGTCATAATCCTCCCCCATTCTTCATGGGGGAGGGGGACCCCGAAGGGGTGGAGGGGGCGGGCGCGCCACGACTTTCTCAAGAGTCGCTCCGGGCCTCAATCCGCAAGCCGGCCAGACACACTCTGCCTAGGCCACGCCGCGCCCGTTGTCACCCATGCTTGCGGCGGACGGCAGGGCTCCCCTATAGGGTCCTTCAGCGAGCGGCGCGGCGCCGCGTTTTCGAAGGTTCCCATAGCTTCATGACCGGCGTCCTTCGCTCCACGGCCAGAAATCCAGTGGCCATCGCCCTGATGGGCCTGCTCGTCCTGGTGTTCCTGATCCTGGGCGTGGGGGGCGGCGGCCGGTTCCCCGATCTGTTCGCCGCCGCCAGCGCCGACTCCGTGGTCACCGCCGGAAGTCACGCGATGAGTTCGCGCGATTTTCGTCAGGCCTTCGATCAGGAAAAGCAGCGATTCGAACAGCAGTCGGGACAGCCCGTGTCGATCGAAATGCTGGTCCAGAACGGCTTTGATCAGCAGCTCCTGAACGCCATCGCCCAGGAAGAAGCCGAATCTGAAATGCTCACCAGGGCCGGCGTCGTCCCGGCCCCCGCCCTCGTCGGCGCCGAGATCAAGAAATTTCCGTTCGCCTTCGACAAGGTGACCGGAAAGTTCAGCGAGCAGCAGTTTACCCAGTTCCTGACCCAAAAGGGGCTCACGCCACGCCAGGCCGAAGCGGAAATCGGCGACGAATTGGCGCAGCGCCATTTCACCGCCGCCATGGAGGCCGGTTTTCGCGCCCCGCGCATCTATGCGGCGATGAACGCCGTCACCGGCCTGGAAAACCGCGACGTCAGCTATTTCACCCTCGATCCCCATGCCGTCCCTCAGCCGGCGGCGCCCACCGACGCCGATCTCCTCGCCTTCATGAAGGAGCACGCCGCCCAGCTCATGCGTCCGGAGATGCGGGTGATCACCCTCGTCCGATTTTCCGCCGCGGCCATGGCGCCGGGCGTCAAGATCGACCCGGCCCAGGTGCAAAAGGCGTTCGCGTTCAAGCAGGACACCCTCTCCACGCCTGAG
>JALYTR010000085.1 GCA_030854165.1 Pseudomonadota bacterium
GCGCCGAGCTGCAGCTTGGGCGTGGCGAGACTATCGAGGACACCGCGCGGGTGCTCTCGCGCATGGTGGACGCGGTGATGATCCGCGCCGCCCGCCACGACGATGTCGAGCGCTTCGCAGCCGCGGCGTCCGTGCCGGTGATCAACGGCCTCACCGACAAAAGCCACCCCTGCCAGATCCTGGCTGATTTAATGACCTTCGAGGAACATCGCGGGCCGGTTGCCGGCAAAACCCTCACCTGGGTGGGCGACGGCAACAACGTCTGCGCCAGCTTCATCCACGCCGCCACCAAGTTCGACTTCCGGTTCGTGGTGGCCGGGCCGGCGGGTTACCAGCCTGAAGCCGCCGATGTCGCCCGGGCTAGCGGCCACGTGGAGGTCACCGACGACATGCGCGCCGCCGCCCGAGGGGCCGACTGCTTGATCGCCGACGGCTGGGTTTCCATGGGCGACGCCGACTACGACGACCGGGTGGCCGCTTTCGCCCCCTACCAGGTGGACGAGGCGCTGATGGTTCTGGCCGCGCCGGACGCGATCTTCCTGCACTGCCTGCCGGCCCACCGTGGCGAGGAGGTCACCGACGCGGTGATCGACGGCCCGGCTTCGCTCGTCTGGGACGAGGCGGAAAACCGCATCCACGTCCAGAAGTCGATTCTCGCCTGGTGTTTCGGCGCCTTGGGGTGAAGGGGCTCGCCGCCTATATCCGCGCCGTGCCTGAGCTTGCCCCCGATGATTTCGTGGCCGCCTTCGCCATCGAGGGCCAGCCGGTGCGCGGGCGCATCGTGCGCCTGGGGGCGGCGGTGGACGAGGTGCTTCGCCGCCACGCCTATCCGGGGGCCGTCGCGAATCTCCTGGGCGAAGCCTGCACCCTGGCCGCCCTGGTCGGCGCCAGTCTGAAGTTCGAGGGCCGGTTGATCGTCCAGGCCCAGGGCGCCGGGCCGGTCGCCTACGTGGTGGCCGACTACGACACCGCCGGATCGCTGCGCGGCTACTGCCGGTTTGATGCCGAGCGGGTCGCGGCCCTCGCGGCCGAGATCGCAAGACCGGGCGCCGGCGCGCTGCTGGAAAAGGGCGCCTTCGTGATGACCATCGACCAGGGGCCGGACACCGAGCGCTATCAGGGCGTCACCCCCATCGAGGGCGAGACCCTGGCCCTGTGCGCCGAAACCTACTTCGCCCAGTCCGAGCAGACGCCCACCCGGGTGCGGCTGGCGGTCGGCCAGGCCGACCTGGGGTCCGGCCCCCACTGGCGCGCCGGCGGCCTGCTTATCCAGACCATCGCCGAGGACGAGGCGCGCGGCTCGACCGCCGATGCCTGGACGCGGGCCCAGGCGCTGATCGAGACGGTGGGCGAAGACGAACTGATCGACCCGACCATTTCGGCCGAGACCCTCCTCTGGCGCCTGTTCCACGAGGACGGGGTGCGCCTGTTCGAGCCTTTCCCGCTCACCGGCTTTTGCCGCTGCTCACAAGACCGCGTGGGCGCCATGCTGGCCGCCTTTTCACCGGAGGAACGCGCCGGAATGGTGGAAGCCAACGGCCGGATCAAGGTGACCTGCGAATACTGTTCGCGGGTCTATGACATGACCCCCGAGACCGTGGCCGCCGATCGCAAATAATCCGGTTGTTCATAGCCAAAGCGCTTCGCCGGTTCGCTCACGATCGACCACGCGCGGTCAGCTTCGTCCCCGGTCAGGTTCTCGCGCCAGCGCCCGATCCTCACCTCATGATCCCGACGCGAGTAGTTGCGCGACGTGTTCGCTTCCACGAACGCGACGTTGTTGGTGTTCTGAACCCGCGCGGCCCATTCGAGGATCGCCGCGCTCTCACCATGGACGTCGATGCCGACAAGGGCGCAGATGGATCGTGCAAACGACATCGGATCGCCAATCATGGTCTCAAAATGAACGACCTCCGCTCGATCCTCAATTTGGGCGATTCCGGCCTGATTGAGGAACGACCAGTGATGCGCGCAACGCTCCACAAGAGGACGATGAAGCCAGGTTCGCCAGTCGGGCGGGCGGGGGTGGTGCCCCCAGTTTTTCGAAATACCGACGCGCAATGAGCAGATTGCATCCAGAGGATGTCTGACAATCCAGAAGACTCTCGCGTCCGGCGCCACCGCGAGAAGCGCCGTCACGGGAAAGGACAAACCTGGCGCGGCCGGATAGTCGTCGCTCTCACGCGGGACCTTGAACGCCAGTGGTCGCGTGAAGTCCGCACCGACGACCTCCGAGAACGGTGGCTCACTAACGTAGGCATAGCCGGCCAGCCCGTCGAACAGCTCGCCAAATATGGACGTGCCGCTCCGCCCGCAACCGAGGATCAGGACGGGTGGGAGCGTCGCTAGCCTCCCACCGCCACGTCAATCTCCCCGCCCAGTTCCCGGAACTTCTCGGCCATCGCCGCCATCCCTTCGGCCGCCACGTCGTTCTGCCCCGCCGCCGCCTCGCGGATTTCCTGGCTGATCTTCATGGAGCAGAACTTGGGGCCGCACATGGAGCAGAAGTGCGCCGTCTTGTGCGCCTCCTTGGGCAGGGATTCGTCGTGGTATTCGCGCGCCGTCTCCGGATCGATGCCCAGGTTAAACTGGTCTTCCCAGCGGAACTCGAAGCGGGCGCGCGAGAGGGCGTCGTCCCAGGCGCGGGCCGAAGGGTGCCCCTTGGCCAGATCGGCGGCGTGGGCGGCGATCTTGTAGGCGATCACCCCTTGCTTCACATCCTCGCGGTCGGGCAGGCCCAGGTGCTCCTTCGGGGTCACGTAGCAGAGCATGGCGGTGCCGAACCAGCCGATCATCGCCGCCCCGATGGCCGAGGTGATGTGGTCGTAGCCCGGCGCCACGTCGGTGGTGAGCGGGCCCAGGGTGTAGAAGGGCGCTTCGTGGCAGACGGCGAGCTGCTTTTCCATATTGGCCTTGATCTTGTGCATGGGCACGTGGCCGGGCCCCTCGATCATCACCTGCACGCCGTGCTTCCAGGCGACCTTGGTCAATTCGCCCAGGGTCTCCAGTTCGGCGAACTGGGCCGCGTCGTTGGCGTCGGCGATGCAGCCGGGCCGCAGGCCGTCGCCTAAGGAGAACGAGACATCGTAGGCCCGCATGATCTGGCAGATGTCCTCGAAGTGTTCATAAAGAAAGCTCTCACGGTGATGGGCCAGGCACCATTTGGCCATGATCGAGCCGCCTCGGCTGACGATGCCGGTGACGCGCCTGGCGGTAAGCGGCACGTAGGCCAGGCGCACCCCGGCGTGGATGGTGAAATAGTCCACGCCCTGCTGGGCCTGTTCTTCGAGGGTGTCGCGGAACACCTCCCAGGTCAGGTCCTCGGCCACGCCGCCGACTTTTTCCAGCGCCTGATAGATCGGCACGGTGCCCAGCGGCGTCGGACAATTGCGGATGATCCACTCCCGGATGTTGTGGATGTTGCGCCCCGTCGAGAGATCCATGATCGTGTCGGCGCCCCAGCGGATCGCCCAGACCATCTTGTCCACCTCGTCCTCCACCGACGAGAGGACCGCCGAATTGCCGATGTTGGCGTTGATCTTGACCAGGAAGTTGCGGCCGATGGCCATGGGCTCAAGCTCGCCATGGTTGATGTTGGCCGGGATGATCGCCCGGCCGCGCGCCACCTCGCTCCGCACGAATTCAGGGGTCACGAAATCGGGAATCTCGGCCCCGAAGTCCTCGCCGTCGCGGATGAAGGGATCGCCCGCTGCGCGCCGCAGGTTCTCGCGGATGGCGACGAATTCCATCTCCGGGGAGATCACGCCGGCGCGTGCGTATTCAAGCTGGGTCACCGCTCGCCCCGCCCTGGCCCGCAGGGGCCGGCGCGCCGACTGGAATTGCGGGGCCAGATGCTTGCCGCGAGCGTGGCCATTATCCTCGGGACGCGCCGCGCGCGCCTCCGCCTGCTCCACGTCGCCGCGGGCGATCACCCAGGCTTCGCGAGGCCGCGCCAGGCCGGCCTTGATGTCTATCGCGGCGGCCGGATCGGTGTAGGGACCGGAGGGATCGTAGAGGGTCAGCGGCGGCTCGCCGGCCGAGGGGTGCACGGCGACCTCGCGGAACGGCACGCGCAGGCATGGGTGCAGGACCCCAGCCTGAAAGACCTTGCGCGAGCCTGGGCGCTCGCCCGTCGGGATGGTCGGAGCGATGGGCGTGTGGACGTTCATGGCGCGCTTCTCAACTTGGCTCGTGGCCGGCCACGCCTGCTTGGAAGCGATGAGCGGACGCCAGGAAAGGCGGCCTGCATTCCCTCCCTTCGCCGGCATGATCCGGATCAGGTTCGGCGGGTCGCCGCGTCAGCGGCCTCTCAGTCCCTTTAAGGCGGGACACCCCGGAGAATGCCGCCGACACTACGCCGACGCGGGCGCCCGTCAAGTCTAGCGCCGCGTCACCGTGAAGCGCAGGAGCTCGTGCTTGGGCAGCGCCCAATCCGGCTTGAGCGCCAGGGCCTGCTGGTAGTCCAGATAGGCCGACTTTTCGTCGTCCAGGCCCTCATAGGCCAGGGCGCGATTGAAATAGGCCTTCTCCGGCTCCTTCACGCCGAGCGCGATGGCCTTGTCGAGATCGTCGAGGGCCGCCTGGTAGTGCGCCTCGCCCACCGAAACCGCGCCCAGATTGACCCAGGCCTCGCCGATCGTGGGGGTCAGGGCGATCGAGGCGTCGAAGTCGGTGCGCGCCGCCTCGAACGCCAGGCGGCGCAGTTTCATGACCCCGCGATTGATCAGGGTGCCCGCCCGGTCCGCCTTGTCCAGCTCTTTGTTGCCAAGCGCCAAGCTGCACGTCAGGATCGAACCGGGATCCGATTTACCGGCAAGCGCGGCGTGGGAACAATCCTCGGCCAGCCCACCGCCGAACACCATCACCGCCGCGCCGGCCGGACCCGCCGCCGCCAAGGCAGCCACCATCGCGATCAGCCGCAAATGAAGCCTCATCGCCGGCCTCCTTCGCCTCACCCGGCGCATTGCCGGGAAGGCAAGCTTCGCGCCGAGACGGCCCGATTGTCAATTTGAGTTTCAAGCGCCCCTCGCCGGGAGGGTCAGATCCACTTGCGCAGCCGGCCCACCAGGAGACCGCTTGCCGTCGCCGTCGTCAGAGCGGCCACCACGATCCAGAACGACGCGGCGGATTTGGCGAAGGGGGGTTGGAAGTCCATCCCGAACAGACTCGCCAGGGCCGCCATGCCGCCCAGCAGCACGCTCAGAAAGGTCAGGCGCCGGATCAGCATGTTGGTGGTTTCGGCGGTGCGGGTGGTGAACAGGTCGAAGGAACTTTGCATGAGCTCGCGGCCGTGCTCGATGGCGTCGAGGGTCCGCTCGAACCGGCGCTCAAGGGCGGCGTAATGGACGGCCGCGTCGGTGCCGGCGATCTGGGTGAAATCCGGCCGCGAGACGCCATAGAACACCGAGCGCTGGGGCCCCAACAGGCGGCGGAGGCTCGAAACATAGCGGCGGCCGATCATCACCTAGCCCAAAAGGGCCTCGCGCACCCGCGGGCGGGCGAGGATTCGCGCATCCAGGCCATCGACAAAGGTCTCCACATCCTCCAGCGCCCCAAGGTAGGCCTCAAGGTGCCAGTCGAGGAGAGAGGCGGCGACCTGCGGCCCGGTCAATGCGCCGATCAGCGTTTCGGCCTTGTCCTGGTCGCGAAACTGCTCGAGAAATGCCAAATCCTGGGCATGGACGGTGATGAGCCATTGCGGTGAGACGATGAAATCGACCCGCGCCCGCGCCGCCGTTCTGGGCAGACCCGCCGCGCCCTTGGCCTGACGGAGCACGGCGGGCACGTCGAAGTGGAAGTAGCTTCCGTAGTTGTCGAGCGAAAAAGTCGTCGTGGGCCGCCGCAGACCGGTCATGCACTGACCGCTGAGCGAGAACAGTGTTTTCAGAAGGTCCAGTTCCGCCTCGTCCGGCGCCGTGGCGTCGATCCACAGCATGTGATGTTCGGCGAGCGACGAAACGGCCTCGGCGGTCAGGGCGATCTCGCGGTCGCGCCCTTCGGAGTTGTAGAGAAAGGTCTTGATCATCGAGCGACCCGGGCTAGGCTGCTTGCGCGCCCAGGGCATGGCGGCGGCAATGTTCAAGATAGGCCGCCTCGTGGCTGCCCACCAGATCGACCACGCTCGACCACAGCCAGAACGGCGCATCCAGGCCCTTGGGCCAGCGCCGGCCGAGTTCGTCGCGACACCTGGTCCGCGTCGATGCGTCCATCTGGCGGCCATGCGCCTTGCCCACCACCGCTCCCAGATAGCGGGCCGCCCGCATCGCCTCCTCGCGGCTCAGGGTGTCGATCTCAAGTTTGAGATCCTGGGGCAGGAGTTCGCGCAGCACCACGCCGCGATCGCGAAGGCGGGCGGGCAGCATGCGCTCGCCCAGATAGGGCGAGAGAGCCTTGGCGCCGGCCACCACCCGTTCGGCGTTGTCGCGCGGCATGACGGCGCCCGACGCGCGGGGCGCGGCCGAGGGCGCCGCCTCCTTGATGTCGACAAGGCAGAAGCCCGCTCCGGCGTCCTGGCCGCCTCCGACCGCGACGAGGACGGCATAGCGCAGGCGGCCCAGGGAGCTGCACCCCTTCATCCAATAGGCGGCGTCGAGAACCTCGACGGGCGATGCGTCGTCGCGCGACTTAAGGCCAGTGACCATTCGCCGCACCGTTTCGGTGGAAAAAAGGGCGGCGATTTCGTCCCGCTCGCCGTCGTGAAGATTCCAGAAACGCCTGCCGATCGGAATCCGAGGGCGGGCATCCTCGATCCGCTCACGGGCAAGATTGCGCCAGCGTCGGCCAACCGAGCGCGCCAGGACCGCCTTGATGGATTTGGGTTGGCGCGCCGCCGCCGTGGCCGCCAGGGCTTCCTTGTCGCCATCCGCCAGGGCCTGATGGTAGCCGGCCATCATCTCCTCGAGCATGTGGGCGGTGGTGACCCCCGGCAGGTCGGAGCCCCGGGCGGCGGTCGCCAGCGACAGGCCCAGACGGATCAGGTCGTGGGCCGGATTGCCGATCACCGTCTGGTCGAGATCGCGAATCTGGATGTCCACCCGCCCTTCGGCGCTGGCCACCGGCCCAAGATTGCCCAGATGGCAATCGCCGCAGATCCACACCGGCGGACCCTCGGGAAGATCATGGCCGCCGGCGAGGTCGAGCCATTCGTAGAATTTTTGCGTCGCGCCGCGCACATAGGCGTGGGCCGATCGCGCCATTTTCAATTGGCGTTCGGCGGCGAGGACGCCATGCCGCTCGTCCATCGTGGGGGATGCGAAGCGCTTGGCCATTCCCATCCGCCGGCGATCTTTTGGATAAGTTCAAAGGCGACGGCCCTCGGGGACTTCCCCAAGGGCCGCGCGAAGTTTCGTTCAGACCCGGCGGCGAACGATCATGTGATAGACGACCAGCACAACGATGGCGCCCAGCACCGCGATGATCAATGTCTGGATGCTGAAAGGTCCGGTGGGGGTGAGGTTGAAGATTTTCTGGGCGATAAAGCCACCCACAACGGCGCCAACGATGCCGAGCATGATGTCCATGACCAAGCCTTCACCGGTCTTGTTGATGATTTTGCTGGCGATGAAACCGGCCACTCCGCCCAGAATCAGCCATTCCACGATCCACAATAGCATGGTGTTAACCCTCCAGCCCCGTTTGCCTTGGCGATTCGCCTGTAGGGCTTATGCAAGTTAACGTGGCCTATCTCCAAGCGTTCCGCAAATCTGCGTGATTGGCCGCCCGCGGTCGGCCTTGCCGCGGGGGCCGGCGCTTGGCGGCCGCGGAGGGCGCCGGACGCGCTCCAAGCTATACTGTAAAAAATTCGACATTGACGGGCGCCGGGAGATTGGCGGCTAATTTTCGAAGAGTTAACAGCTGTTCATCTAAGGTTCAGGTTGGAACGACTTGGCGCGCCGGGCTTTACCGAAACCATGACAGCTTCCCTGAAAAGCCGACCCACCGTCCTGGTGGTCGAGGACGAGGGTCTCGTCCGCCTCGATGCGGTCGAGATCTTGCGGGACGCGGGGTACGCCGTGGTGGAGGCGGCCAACGCCGAACAGGCTCTCGCCGTGGTCGCCGGCGGCGGCGCGGTCGATGTGTTGTTCACCGACATCAACATGCCCGGCCGGATGGACGGCCTGGAACTCGCCAGACGGGTCAA
>JALYTR010000454.1 GCA_030854165.1 Pseudomonadota bacterium
ATAACCTGCCCGCGCCTGGCGCAGACGAAGCCGTCCGCCCAGCATGGCGTCTTCGCTGAAGTCCATGGCGGTGGGGCGTCTTTCCTTGCGATTGCCTTGACCCTGCCCTATCCCGCCACCATTGTCGCCCGCAACGGTCCCGCCCACGGGGCGCGGGAATGAGGAGCGCCGGGTTTGGACGCCGCCAAAGCCGTCATTGCCCGCCGCAAAGGCTCGGTGGAAGGCCTGATCGCCCTCGCGGCCGCGGACATGGCGGGAGTCGACGCCCTGATCGCCGCGCGGCTGCAAAGCCCGGTGAGTGTGATCCCCGCCCTGGCCACGCACCTGATCGAGGCGGGTGGCAAGCGGCTTCGCCCACTGCTCACGGTGGCTGCGGCGCGCCTGATTGGCGGCGGGACCCACGGCGCCCTCAAACTCGCCGCGGCGGTCGAGTTCATCCACACCGCGACCCTCCTGCACGACGATGTGGTGGATTCCTCCCAGCTTCGCCGCGGCAAGACGGCCGCCCACCTGATCTGGGGCGCCCCTTCCAGCGTCCTGGTGGGCGATTTCCTGTTCGCGCGGGCCTTCGAACTCATGGTGGAAACCAAGATCGTGAAGGCCCTGGAGATCCTGGCGCGCGCATCGCGGGTGATCGCCGAGGGCGAGGTGCTGCAGCTCTCGCGCGCCCACGATCTCAACCTGTCGCAGGCGACCTACCTGGAGATCATCGCCGCCAAAACCGCCGAGCTGTTCGCCGCCGCCGCCGAAGCCGCGGCGGTCTGCGGCGGGGCGGACGCACCCGGGGCGGCGGCGCTTCGCGCTTACGGCCTCAATCTCGGACTCGCCTTCCAGCTGGCTGACGACGCCCTTGACTACGGCGGGACCACCGAGGCCCTGGGCAAGAACGCCGGCGACGACTTCCGCGAAGGCAAGGCGACCCTTCCCCTGCTGCTGGCCATCGCCCGCCTGGGGCCGCGCGAGGTGGAATTCTGGGAACGCGCCATCGGCCGCAAGGAACAGACCGCCGACGATTTCCGCCGCGCCCGCGAGCTGATCATCGGGGCCGGCGCCCTGGAAGCCACCCTCGATCTGGCGTCCGACTACGCCGAGACCGCCAAGAGCGCCCTGGCGATCTTTCCGGCCGGTGAATGGCGGACGGGCCTTGAGGCGCTGGCCGATTTCGCGGTCAGCCGGCGGGCGTAGGGGCCAAAATAGGGCGGCGGTTTTTGGCGGTCCGATGGCGGGCGCGAGGCGGGGCGCCGGCGGGTGCTGGCTTGCGCCGGGCGGTTCGGCTCGGTCGCGAGCTAATTGTATCTTCTTGTTTTTTTCAAGATTTCCTTCACGTGCATTGGTCGCTTGAGATGAAACACCCCGCCCCTCCCGTCATCGCCGGTCTTGTCCCGGCGACCCATGACCGAGCCGCCTGCCGTGGCCGCGCCGGGCGCGGCCAAAGCGCATATTGGGGTCATGGATGGCCGGGACTGACGCCCGGCCAAGACGTTCTATTGGGGGGTGATTCAACTTTAGTCGTCCAATCCTCTAGCAGGGTAGCGCCCGGCGCGAAGCCGGCATCCTCATAGGCGTCGTCCAACAGCGCGCCTTTGGCCCGGGCCTGGGCGAGGGCTTCGTGACGGGGATTTGGGAGCAGGGGCATGGGTGTGTGGGGTTGCTGAGCGGCGGAGGATCTGAGGAGTCGACTGTAGATTGCATATTGCAATTGTTTGGGTGCATGGGTCGGTCAGCGAGTGGTCCCGCTGGGCTACCTGCGCGCAGCGGATGCCGGCGTTGCTGACGTGCAGCGGCTACCTCGCCTCAAATAGCGCAATCCTGATCGCGGAAACCCGGATCATGTCGATGTAACGTCACCTTGTTGGAGGGACGCGAAAGTCCGCTCCCGGCGCCGAGCGGCCGCACAATTTGCCGTCTGGACGAGCACGAGACGGTGAACACCGCCCTCCCGGCGCTCGTGGGGACCCGAACACTCAGAAGTCGTGCGGCCCTACGTCCGCTCGCGCGGAGATGAGCGCCTGCAACTCGGCCTCAAGATCGGCGACTACGCTACGGCTGTCAGCGCCACCGCCAATGCTCGATGGGGATTAAATGATCTCCAATTCCCGACGCACCTTGTCGATCGCATCGTCCAATTGCTCGCGGAGGGGTCTGTCGTCATCCGGCATGTCATAGCTTTCTTTAACGAGTGGGGCTTGGCGAAGGAGTCTTGACTTAACCACTAGCTGTAGGAGCGAGTAGTAGCGATCTTCGGATGGCCACTTGGGGTCAGCTTCTGCCACCCGACGCCGCCGCCAATGTCCGGAGCCGGGATCGACGCCCACGTCGGCTCCCGGCGCAAATCGGACCATCCCAAACTCGCCGTTTCGAATCACGCTTCATCCCTGTCGTGGAAGCGACCCCGCGTCCCGGTCCCAATCGCACCCGCCGGGCATTGA
>JALYTR010000086.1 GCA_030854165.1 Pseudomonadota bacterium
CGCCGGCGCGATCGTCGTCACCAACAACGGCTCGATCTCGATCCCCTCGTCGGGCGCGGGGGGCTACGGCCCAGCCGCGCTCACCGCGACGAGCGGGACCGGGTCGGTGAGCGTCAGCAGCAACAAGGTCGCCAGCGCCCAGTCGCAAGGCATCTTTGTGGAAAGTGGCGGGGCCGTGGCGTTGAACGCCACCAGCGTCACATCCAAGGGTGTTGGCGTATTGCTGGAATCGACCGGCGCGACCGCGACCGGCGAGGCCCAGACTGTCTCCACGCAGGGTGACTTCGCCGCCGGGGCGATCGTGACCGGCCAGACCGGCGCGGGTCTCGCCTTCGGCACGATCTCTACCAGCGGGGTTTTTTCCGAAGGCCTTTTTGCCCAATCCAACAGTGGCGACATCGTGGTCAGCGGATCGAACATCAGCACCACCGGCGATTTTTCGCGCGGCGTCGATGCGCGCGCCTATGGCGCGGGAGCGAGCGTCAACATCGATGTGGGGTCGGTGAAGACCACGGGGCTGGCGGGATTTCCCTTTCCTGACGGCCCCGACTCGAAGGGCATGTTCGCCCGCACGAGCAGCGGCGCCTTGAACATCACCGCGGGCGCGATTTCGACGGCGGGCGTCGCGTCCGGAGGGATCAACGCCTTCTCGTTGACCGGCGCGGTCACCATAGACGCGGGCGCGATCACCACCACCGGCTTGGACTCCAGGGGGATCAACACCGGAAGCGGCGGCGCGATCCTGGTAACCGCCGGCGATGTGACCACCAGCGCCGGGGCGGGCGTCATCGCCGAGTCCTCGGGCGCCACGGCGACGTTGAACGTCCAGAACGTATCGACCCAAGGGCTCGACGCGCCCGGCGTGAGGATCCTCGGCAACAAGGGCGCCGACCTCGCCTTTGGGACGATATCCACCGGCGGTGTCTTTGCGCGCGGAGTCTATGCCTTCTCCAAGGCCGGCGATGTCGTGGTCAGCGGGACCAGCGTCACGACCGAGGGCGACTTCTCCATGGGCGTCTTGGCGATCGGCGGCGCCGGCGCGGAGGTGAATGTCGGCTCGGTTTCGACCGACGGCCTCGGCGCGACGGGCGTGAACGTTTCCGGCGGCTCCGGCGTCGCCAATGTCGTGGTGAACGGGGCGATTGTCACCCACGGCGATGGTGCGCCAGGGGTGCTCGTGTCTAGTGACTCGGGCTCGGTCAGTGTGACCGGGCCATCGACCAGCTCGATCACGACCACCGGCGCCTATTCGCGGGGCATCGATGCACGGGCCTACGGCGCGGGCGCGACGGTAAACCTGAAGTTGGGCTCGATGAGCACCGGCGGTTTGCCTGGCCACCCCTTTGGCGCCGACTCGACGGGCCTGTTCGCGAGGAGCGGCGACGGCGCCATTACGGCCGCCGCCGGGTCGATTTCGACGGCGGGGACGGCCGCCGACGGCCTCAATCTGGTTTCCAACGCCGGCGCCATCACAGTCGAATTCGGTGCGATCTCGACCAGTGGCGCCGGCGCCAGGGGTGTCTATGCCCAGAGCGCCGGCGCGATTTTGGTAACGGGCGCCAGCATCGCCAGCAACGGGGCCGGCGTCGTCGCCCACTCCGGCGCCGCCTATGCGGCCGTCAACGTCCAGACGGTGGCCACCCGTGGCCCCGGTGATCCGGCCATCGAAGTGTTTGGCGCGACGGGGGCGAACGTCGCCTTCGGAGCGGTGTCGACCCAAGACGCCGCCGGCGTGTCGGCCGGCTCCGATCAAGGCTCGGTGGTGGTGAGCGGATCCCGCGTGACTGTCGCTGGCGGCGACTTGGCCGGCATTTCCGCGGCGGCGCTTAACGACGCGAGCGTGAACGTGGGTTCCGTCACGACCGCCGGCCGTGAATCCCCGGGTGTCGAGGCCATCTCCGTCATCACCACCGCATCGGTGACGGTGACCGATGTCACCACGCTCGGAGACGGATCGGAGGGTCTGCGGTTGACCGGCAAATCGGTCTACGTCAATGCCACCGGGGCGATCGTCACCCATGGCGCGGCGTATTTTTACGACGCCATCGCCGTCGATGCGCGTTTTTTGCCGACCTGGCCACGATCAAGGTGAACAATATCACCACCTACGGCGCTGGCGCCCGCGGCGTGAACGCCTTTGGCGTCGGGGTGGCGGCCGTCGCGGTGAGCGGTGCGATCGTCACCCACGGCGACAATGCGCCAGCCATCGTTCTATCCACCTACGGCGTCTCGTTGAACGGCAATTCAATCAGCGTCACCGGGCCCTCCAGCAGTTCGATCACCACCACCGGCGCCTATTCCCGTGGCATCGACGCGCGGGCCTACGGCGCCGGTTCGAGCGCCAACATCAACATCGGCTCGGTGACCACCAGCGGCCTCAAGGGCGGGTTTGGCTTCGGACAGCCCAACTCAACCGGAATCTTCGTGGCGACCAGCGACGGCGCCTTGAGTGTCGCCGCCGGTTCGATCTCGACCGCGGGCGTTGGCGCCGACGGCGTCGATGCCGTATCGAACAGCGGTCCCATCTCCGTCCGGGTCGGCTCGGTTTCCACCACTGGCGAGGTCGGCGCGGGCATCAGCGCGGCGAGCGTCTCCGGACCGATCTCGCTCCAGGCTGCTTCGATCTCCACCAGCGGGCGAGCCAGCGACGCCATCGACGCGACAAGCAATGGCTCGATCAGCGTCTCGACCGGCGCCGTTCAGACCGCAGGGACGGGCAGCCTGGGCATACTGGTCGACAGCGCCGCCGACGCGGCCACCGTCACCAGCCAGAGCGTTATCACCCACGGCGACGGAGGCGCGGGCGTTTTCGGCGCGGGCGGCATCTACGCGGAGTCCGACAAGAACGTCGTGATCAACAGCGGCGTGGTGACGACCTACGGCGCCCACGCGGGCGGCATCGTCGCCGTCAGCACCTTGGGGAATGCGGCGATCGACATCACCGGGGCCGGCGTCAATTCCCCCGCCAGTGTCGCCGTCTTCGCCCTGGGGGTCCAGGTCAGCGTCACGACCGCCGCCGGCTCGGCGATCACCGGCGGTTTGGGCGGCATCCGGCTCGAATCCACCGACGGATCGACCCTCGATCTCGCCGGACAAGTCGGGTCCGCCAGTGGGTTCGCCATCCAGTCCCTCGAAGGTTCGGTGACGGCGAACAATTCGGGCTCGATCAATGGCGCGGTCAGTCTTCCGTTCGGCGGCGACACGGTGAACAACACCGGCGCCTTCAACGCGGTGGGCGACAGCGTGTTTTCGGCGGGCGACGTGTTCAACAATTCCGGTTCGGTGAACATCCTGCCGGGGGCTCAGCCGGCCGCCGGCAATGTGACCTTCCTAGGCCTGGCGACTTTCAACAACACCGGGCTGATCAATCTTTCCAATGGCCGGGTGGGAGACACCCTCACCCTGCCGGGCGTCGCCTTCAACGGCGGGGCGGGCAGCCTGCTGGCCCTCGACGTCAATTTCGGCGGGAGCGGCAGCCAGACGAGCTGCGCGACGGCCACCCTCGCCGACTGCCTGGTCCTGCCCGGCGGCACGGCCAGCGGGGTCACCGGGGTGCGGATCACCAATGTCGGGACCGCTCCCAGCCAGGCGGCCGGCGGCATCGTGGTGGTGGACGCGCCGGGCGGCACGATCGCGCCGGGCGCCTTCGTGCTCGATCCAGGCTCGCGGGGCTTCGAGATGCGCGGCGGGGCCGGCGCGGTCTCGTCGGGCTTCTTCTTCTATCGCCTGGTTCCTCTCGGCTCGACCCAGGAAGCTCTGGTCAGCGCCCCCGACAACACCGCCTACGAGTTCACCCAGTTCGGCGCGGCGGCCACCGACGTGTGGTACACGACCACCGGGACCTGGTTCGAACGCGAGGCGGACCTTCGCGAAGGCCTTTCCGACGCCGGGACGCCGGCCGGCCACGGCGATGTGTGGCTGAAAGCGGTCGGCGACTGGAGCCGGCGCAATTCCAGCCAGAGCACGACTTCGCTGGGAACCACCTTCACCTTCGACACCAGCTACAGGCAGAGCACCGCTGCGATCATCGGCGGGGCCGACCTGCTGCGCGGGGTGGGCCGGGCCCTCGTCCTGGGGGTGGACGGCGGCTATGTGGACAGCGACGTGCGGTTCAGCGCCTCTCCCACCTTCGCCCGCCTGAGCGGTGGAGTGGTCGGCGGCTACGCCTCGCTGCTAAGCGGGCGGTGGTATCTGGACGCCACGGTAAACTACAACTTCCTCACCCTCAGCGACACCATCGCCTCGCTCGTCGGTCCCAGCGGAACGGGAACCCTCGCCGCCTCGGGGAACGTCCGCTCGCTGGGCGGCCAGGTGGAGAGCGGCTGGCGCCTGCCGGTGGGCGCCTTCAGCGTCGAGCCTCTGGCCAGCATCGCCTATGTACGCACCCGTTTCGACGATCTGAACGTCCCAGGCGGAAGCGTTCAGTTCGGCGATGTCGACAGCCTGCGCGGCAGCCTGGGTCTTCGTCTCTCCTCCGATATCCACATGGCCGACTACACGATCAAGCCCTCGGTGTTCGCCAGGGCGTGGGATGAATTCCGCGGCGACGAGAACACCGCCCTCATCGACGGCGGCGAAACGATTCCAGGCTTCGACCGCTTCCGCGGCGTGTTCGGCGATGTCGGCGGCCAGATGGCGGTGTTCAGCAAGGGCGGCGTCGCCGCCTTCCTGAACGGCGATTACAAGTTCAAGTCCAACTATCGCGACTACACCGCCCGCGTGGGCATCCGCTATTCATTCTGAAGGCACGGTGACGGCGGCCGCGGGCATCGGGGGCGACCCGAGGTTCTGATCGCCGGCTCGCCCGGACGGCCGCCCCGTCCGCCCTTTCCCACAAGGACGCGAAGGGCCCCTCACACCCTGCCGATCACCAGGCACCCGTTCGTGCCGCCGAAGCCGAAGCTGTTGGACATCACGGTGTCGAGCGTCGCCTCCGTCCGCTCGCGGACGATGGGCAGGCCCTCGAAGGCCGGATCGAGGGTGTCGATGTTGGCGCTCTGGGCCACGAAGCCGTCGCGCATCATCAAGAGGCTATAGATCGCCTCCTGCGCCCCCGCCGCCCCCAGGCTGTGGCCGGTCAGGGACTTGGTGGAAGAGATCAGCGGCGCCGCCTCGCCGAACACCTCGCGCACCGCGGTCATTTCCTTCAGGTCCCCCACAATCGTCCCGGTGCCGTGCGGGTTGAGGTAATCGATCCGCCGCCCGCCTGCCCGCTCCAGGGCCAGGCGCATGCACCGTGTCGCCCCCTCGCCGGAAGGCGCGACCATGTCGTGGCCGTCGGAGTTCGCGGCGTAGCCGACGATCTCGCCGTGGATGGTCGCGCCCCGCGCGCGGGCGCGCTCCAGGTCCTCCAGCACCACCATCCCAGCCCCCCCAGCGATCACAAAGCCATCGCGATCGACATCGTAGGGCCGGCTGGCGCGGGCCGGCTGATCGTTGAAGCCTGAAGACATCGCCCCCATGGCGTCGAACAGGGCCGACAAGGTCCAGTCCAGCTCCTCGCAGCCGCCGGCGAACATCACGTCCTGGTTGCCGAGCCGAATCTGCTCGCACGCCGCGCCGATGCAGTGGGTGGACGTCGCGCAGGCCGAAGAGATGGAATAATTGATGCCGCGGATCTTGAACCAGGTGGCCAGCGTCGCCGAGGGGCCCGAACTCATCGCCTTGGGAACCGCGAAGGGGCCGATGCGCTTGACGCCCTTGGCCCTGGCGGTGTCGGCCGCCTCCACGATGGCCCGAGTGGAAGGCCCTCCCGAACCGACGAGGAGGCCGGTCATCTCGTTCGACACCTCGGCGGCGGTGAGGCTCGCATCGGCGATGGCCTGCTCCATGGCGATATGGGCGTAGGCCGTGCCGGCGGCCAAAAATCGCGCCGCCCGCCGTTCCACCCGGGCCTCCCAGTCGATGTTCGGCGCGGCGTGGACCTGGCAGCGAAAGCCCAGCGCCGCGTATTCCGGCGCGGCGACCACGCCCGAACGCCCTTCGCGCAGCGACCTGACGACCTCCTGGGTGTCGTTGCCGACCGCCGAGACAATGCCCATGCCGGTGACGGCCACTCGCTGCATAACAACTCCTCCCGCCCCCGATCCTTTGGCCGCTCAGACCAGATCGGCGGCGTTGAACAGGCCGACCTTGAGGTCGCGCGCCTCATAGATAGGCTTGCCGTCGGCCTCCAGCACCCCGTCGGCCACCCCCATGACCAGTTTCCGCAAGATCACCCGC
The DNA here is from genome assembly GCA_030854165.1 of Pseudomonadota bacterium. GTDB lineage: Bacteria > Pseudomonadota > Alphaproteobacteria > Caulobacterales > Caulobacteraceae > Acaudatibacter. The sequence continues at coordinate 6,223 of JALYTR010000086.1, forward strand.
TTGAAATCGATCCGATAGACCACCGTCTTGATCCTCGGCGTCACCTGGCCGGTGAACTTCACCTCGCCGACGCCCAGAGCCCGGCCCCGCCCCGGCGCTCCCGACCAGCCGAGGAAGAAGCCGACCAATTGCCACATGGCGTCCAGGCCCAGGCACCCGGGCATCACCGGATCGCCGATGAAATGGCAATCGAAGAACCATTGATCGCGGTGGATATCGAATTCCGCCGTCAGATGGCCCTTGCCAAAAGCGCCGCCCTCGCCGTCGATCTCGGTGATGCGGTCGAACATCAGCATCGGCGGATAGGGAAGCTGGGCGTTGCCGCGGCCGAAGGTCTCGCCCCTGGCGCAGGCCAGCAGGCCCTCGCGGTCGTAGCTCGTCTCTGTGGCGCGGTTCATGAGGGGTGACCTAGCACGGGGCGCCGACGGCTCTCAACGACATTGCGGCGCGCTCGCCAGGCCCCACACCTGGTCGGCGGTGAGCCAGCCGCTGACCCCGCCGGCCTTGACCTGGCAGAAACCATCCTGGCATCGCTTCAGCGCCGCCAAGGCGCGGGCGTTCAAAAGGCCGCTCTCCGCAGCGTCGGCGGCCGGCCTCTTGTGAAGGGAAACCGGCCCAGTTCCCAGGGCCATCACCATCCGCCGCCCGTCCACCATGGAGCGGTGAACCCAGGCCGCCCCGCCGCCCGGATCGCAAATCCGCCGCCAGTCGGTGGTCTCGGCCACCACCTGCACCGGCAGACCCTGGGCGCGGTAAACCCACAGGGCCGGATAGTCAGCACCCGGCCCCTTGCGGGCATAAACCTCGCCACGCTTGAGGCTCACCCAGCGGGGTACGCAGAAGCCCGACACCGTCTTGGACCACGACGCCGCCGGGCAATCCTTCCCCTCGCCGGCATGCTCGCCGCATGCGGCCAGCGCCAACCCGAGGGCCAGGGCGGCGATCGTCGAAACCGTCCCTGCTCGCCGCAATCGCAACATCCCGCTTGCTTGGCCGCCAAAAGCCGTTTTGGTAGAGACCGCGACACCCCCGTCGCGCCGCGCGCCCCGATTGTCAGACCCACTCATGGCCCCTCCCAAGCCGAAAGTCATCGTCACGCGCAAACTGCCCGACGCGGTGGAAACCCGCATGTGCGAGCTCTTCGACACGCAACTCAATCTCGACGATACGCCCATGGACGGCGAGGCTCTAGTCTCGGCCATGGCGCGTGCCGACGTTCTGGCCCCCACCATCACCGACCGCCTGGACGCCGCCCTGATCGCCCGCGCCGGCGATCGGCTCAAACTCATCGCCAACTTCGGGGTCGGGATCGACCACATCGACGTGCCCGCCGCCCACGCTCGCGGCATTCAGGTCACCAACACCCCCGGCGTCCTCACCGAGGACACCGCCGATCTGACCATGGGCTTGATCCTGGCCGCCGCGCGGCGGGTGGTGGAGGGGGCCAGCGTCGTCCAGGCCGGCGAGTTCCGCGGCTGGTCGCCCACCTGGATGCTGGGCCGGCGGCTGTGGGGCAAGCGGCTGGGCATCGTCGGCATGGGGCGGATCGGCCAGGCCCTGGCCCGGCGGGCCCGCGCCTTCGGCCTGGCCATCCACTATCACAACCGCAAGCCGGTGAGCGCGCCCATCGCCGAGGCCCTGGAGGCCACCTACTGGGAGAGCCTCGACCAGATGCTGGCCCGCATGGACGTGATCTCGGTCAACTGTCCGCACACCCCGGCCACCTATCACCTCCTCTCGGCCCGGCGCCTCAAGCTCCTCCAGCCGCACGCCATCGTGGTCAACACCGCCCGCGGCGAGATCATGGACGAGGCCGCCCTGGCCGGCATGCTCCAGCGCGGCGAACTGGCCGGCGCCGGCCTCGACGTCTACGAGC
>JALYTR010000455.1 GCA_030854165.1 Pseudomonadota bacterium
GTCCGGGGACTTCTCGACCCTGATGACCTGGGCCGACGCCGCCCGCCGCCTCAAGATCCGAGCCAACGCCGAGACCGCCGCCGACGCCAGGGCCGCCCGCCGCTTCGGAGCGGAGGGCATCGGCCTGGTGCGCACCGAGCACATGTTCTTCGACGCCGGCCGCATCGCCGCAGTGCGCGAGATGATCCTGGCCGACGACGAGGCGGACCGCCGCGCCGCGCTGGCCAAGCTCCATCCCATGCAGAAGGGTGATTTCGTCGAACTGTTCGAGATCATGGACGGTCTGCCGATCACCTTTCGCCTGCTCGATCCGCCATTGCACGAGTTCCTGCCCCATACGGAGGCCGACCTGGCGGAGGTGGCGCGGGCCACGGGGGTGGACGCCGCCAAGCTTTTGCGGCGCGCCGGCGAACTTCGCGAGACCAATCCCATGCTCGGCCACCGGGGCTGCCGGCTGGGCGTCTCCTTCCCCGAAATCTACGAGATGCAGGTGCGCGCCATCATCGAGGCGGCCTGCGAGGTCGCCGCCTCTGGCAAGAGCGCCCCATGCCCGGAAATCATGCATCCGTTGGTCGCCAAGGGCGAGGAGATGGCTTACCTGCGCGCCCTCACCGACCGGGTCGCGGGCGAGGTCATGGCCGAGCAGGGACGGACGATCGACTACCAGGTCGGCGCGATGATCGAATTGCCGCGCGCCGCTCTTCTGGCCGGCGACCTGGCGGCGGAGGCGGAGTTCTTCTCCTTCGGCACCAATGACCTCACCCAGACGACCTTCGGCATCAGTCGCGACGACTCGGCGCGCTTCCTCAACGCCTATATCGACAAGGGAATTTTCGCGAAGGACCCCTTCGTATCCATCGATATCGAAGGGGTCGGCGCCCTCATCCGCATGGCCGTGGAGCGCGGCCGGGCGGCGCGGCCGAACATCAAGCTTGGCATCTGCGGCGAGCATGGCGGCGATCCCGACTCCATCGCCTTTTGCGAAGAGGTCGGTCTCGATTATGTGAGCTGTTCAGCCTATCGGGTGCCGATCGCGCGATTGGCGGCCGCTCAGGCGGCCTTGAAGAAAAGAGGGTAGGGGTCGGATGTCGGATTCACCGTTCGAGGAAGTGGAGGCGCGCGAGCAGGCCGAGAAGGCCGCCGAGGCCGTCGAGGCCAAGGATCCCCTGCTCTCACAGGTCACCCTGACCATCGCCATTCTCGCCGTGCTGGCGGCCATCGGCGCCAGTCTGGAGACCACCGAGGGCGACAAGACCATCGTCAGCAAGAACGACGCGGTCCTCGAACAGAACAAGGCCACCGATCAATGGAATTTCTTTGAAGCCAAGAGCCTGAAAAAGAATCTCTACACGATCGCCGCCGACCAGCCGGGCCCCAAGACGGCCGCCTATGCCAAGATCGTCGCCAAGAACGCCGCCGATGAGATCGGCATTCAGAAAAAGGCGAAAGCTCTTGAGGCCAGCCGCGAACGCTGGAGCGCCGATGCGGAAATCCACGAGCGCCGGCACGGTCGCCTCACCATCGCCTCCACCTTGCTGCACATGGCCATCGCCATCGCCACCCTGGCGATCATTCTGCACCGGCGGTGGCCGTGGTTCACGGCTCTTGCCCTTACCGCGGGTGGCCTGGCGCTGGGCGTCTGGGCGTATCGTTAGGGTAGCCGTCGACGCTAGTCCGCGCCGGGATTGATCGCGACGGGATCGCTGGCGGGAAACGTCTCCTCGAGACCTTCGTCCAGCCGGCGTTCGCCCCGCGGTTCGTCATCGTAGCCCAGCTTGTGCAGATCTTCGTCCGAGAGGTCGTCGGCTTCATAGTCGGCGGGCGTCGCATCGTCGGTGGCGACCCGGTCGGCGTCGTCGGTAAGCACGCGCGGCTCATCGACGCCGTCGTCGAGGTCCAGCTCGAACTCCAGCTCGGCCTCGTCGGCCAGGTCGGGATCGAAGTCCGGGCAGCCCGCATCCAATGGGTCGGAATCCTCGTCTTCACGGGTGACGTCGAAGACATCGCGGGCCATGTCGGGATGGGCGATATCGTCCCCATCACGGGTGATGTTGGTCTCGTCGAAGATTTCGGCCTGGTCCTGCGCGTCGGCGCCATCATTCAAATCGTTGGCCATCGTTCGGTTCCTCAGAGGTCTGCCAGTCAAACCCTTTCCCTCCTTTTCCGTTCCGGCCGATCGGCAGTTCGGGAAGACAGGCGCGCCCGTCCCGGCTATGGGAGGGCGGTGAAGTCCCCCGCCCTTGTCCCCCGCCCGCTCCTCGTTCTTGCCAGCGCCAGCCCCCGGCGGCTCGAACTGCTGGCCCAGGTGGGGCTGACCCCGGACAAGGTCGATCCGGTCGATATCGACGAGGCCCCCCTGAAGGGCGAGACTCCGCGCCTGACCGCCCTGCGCCTGGCCGCCGCTAAGGCCCGCGC
>JALYTR010000087.1 GCA_030854165.1 Pseudomonadota bacterium
CGGCTCAGGCCTGGCCCGCGTCCTGCGTCCGACGCGCCGCGCGGTGCACAGGGCGGGCGGCCTACCCGTTCACAAGGTGATTGAGGCCGCGCGGTTGCTGAAGCTCGAAGATACGCCGCCCGCGCCTTACCTCTTCACAAGCCCGGAGATCGACGCTCGGGCCGAGGCGCTCACCGCCGGGGCCGGGCCGATCCTCGCGATCGCCCCGGCCGCCAACTGGATCGGCAAGACTTGGCCGGCCGAGCGCTTCGCCCTGGTGGCCAGGAGCCTGCTGGGAGCCGATGGGCCTCTCGTCGGCGGGCGGCTCATGGTGCTCGGCGGGCCGGACGACAGGGGCGCTGCCGCGCCGGTGATGGCCGCGGTTCCCCGCTCACGGTGCATCGACCTGGTGGGGCGCGAGAACCTCCTGGTCTGCTTCGCCGCGCTGAAGCGGGCGCGCCTCTTCATCGGCGCCGACTCCGGCCTGATGCATCTGGCGGCGGCGGCCGGCGCGCCGACCCTGGCTCTTTTCGGCCCTTCCGACGAGACCCTCTATGCCCCCTGGGGTCCCCTTGCGCGAACCGTGCGCGGGGCGCGAAGCTTCGCCGATTTTCAGCGCATCGATCCGACCCTGAGCCAGGCGATGTGCCATATGATGGAGTTATCGACGACCGCCGTCCTGGCGGCGGCGCGGGCGCTGATCGTCGAGAGCCAAACGGAGGGCGTCCATGCCTGAGACCTTCGACCTGATCGTGCGCGGCGGCGAGGTGGTGAACCATGCCGGACGGGGCCTGGCCGATGTCGGAATTCGCGACGGGAAGTTCGCCGCCATCGGCGATCTTCGGGCCGCCTCGGCCGGCGAGGTGTTCGACGCCCGCGGCCTCGCCGTGCTGCCCGGCGTCATCGACAGCCAGGTCCATTTCCGCGAACCGGGGCTGGAATGGAAGGAAGACCTGGAGACCGGGTCGCGCTCGGCGGTGCTGGGCGGGGTCACCGCCGTCTTCGAGATGCCCAACACCGAGCCGAACACCACCGACGCCGACGCCCTGGCCGACAAGCTCGCCCGCGCCAAGGGCCGGATGCATTGCGACCACGCCTTTTACGTCGGCGGCACCCACGAGAACGCGGCGTTCCTGGGAGACCTCGAACGCCTGCCCGGCTGCTGCGGGGTCAAGGTGTTCATGGGCGCCTCCACCGGGACCCTGCTGGTGCCTGATGACGAGGGGGTGGGCGCGATCCTGCGCCACATCCATCGTCGGGCGGCCTTCCATTCGGAGGACGAGTACCGCCTGGCCGAGCGGCGCCCTTTGGCCCGCACCGGCGACTGGACCAGCCACACCCTGGTGCGCGACGCGGAATCGGCGATCCTGTGCACGAGGCGCCTGGTCGGCTTGGCCGAGGCGCTCGGCAAGCGCATCCACGTCCTCCACGTCTCCACCGCCGAGGAGATCGCCTTCCTGGCCGACCACAAGGAGGTGGCCAGCGTCGAGCTCACGCCCCAGCATCTCACCCTCACCGCCCCGGAGGCCTACGAGCGCCTGAAGGGCTTCGCCCAGATGAACCCGCCGGTCCGCGAAGCAAGCCATCAAGCGGGCCTGTGGCGGGCGATCGCCATGGGGGTGGCCGATGTGCTGGGCTCCGACCATGCGCCGCACACCCGCGAGGAAAAGGCGCGGCCCTATCCCGCTTCGCCCTCGGGCATGCCCGGCGTGCAGACCTTGATGGCGATCATGCTGACCCACGTCGCCCAGGGCCGTCTCACCCTGGAGCGCCTGGTCGATCTGACCAGCCATGGCCCGCAGCGCATCTTCGGCATCGCCGGCAAGGGCCGCATCGCCGAGGGCTATGACGCCGACCTCACCCTCGTCGATCTGAACGCCCGCCGCACGATCCGCCACGAAGACATGGCCACCCGCGCCGCCTGGACCCCCTTCGACGGCTTCGAGACCAGGGGCTGGCCGGTGGCGACGATCATTCGAGGCCGGACGGTGATGCGGGATGGCGAGGTGCGCGATCCGGGCCTGGGCGAGCCGGTGCGGTTCCTGGAGACGCTCGGAGGCCGATGAGCATCGCCGATCTGATCGCCGCCCACGCCCCCGGCTACGCCCTGTCCCGCGACTTCTATGTGCGGGGCGACATCTTCGAGCGTGACATGGACCTGCTGCTTGGCCGCTGGACCTGCGTGGGCCATGTGAGCGAAGTCGCCGCGCCGGGTGACTATCTGGTGGCGGAACTGGGCTTGGAATCGGCCGTCGTGGTGCGCGGCGAGGACGGGCAGTTGAGGGCCCTCAACAATGTCTGCCGCCATCGCGGCTCGCGGATCTGTGCGCCGGGAAGAGGGAGCGTCACGCTCCTGACCTGCCCCTACCACGCCTGGAGCTATCGCCTCGACGGCCGCCTGCGCGCGGCGCGGGAGATGCCCGAGGGTTTCGATCCGGCGCGGTATGCCCTGAGGCCGCTGCCCATCGCGGTGATCGGCGGCCTGATCCTCGTCAGCTTTTCGGGGGAGCCGCCCGGGCTCGACGCCGTCGAAGCGGCCCTGGGGTCCATGACCGCCCGCTACGGCTGGGAGAGCGCCAGGATCGCCCACAAGAAGACCTACCAGGTGGCGGCGAACTGGAAGCTGGTGATGGAGAACTATCACGAGTGCTACCACTGCGCCGTGGCCCACCCCGAATTCTCGGCCCATCACGCCCTGGCTCGTCCCAAGGGACGCGCCTTGCGCTCTGACCGTGACATCGAGGTCTGGGGCGCGGCGGCCAACGGCCGGGAGGTGGCGCGGTTGATGGCCTCGGCCCTGGCCGCCGGCAGCCGCACCGGCAGCGCCGACGGCAAGCTGGTCGCGCCCTTGATGGACAAGCGGGAGGGCGACGCCGGCGGCTGCCTGTTCGCCGAAGCCGGGTTCCTCAGCGCCTTCCTCGCCTACGCCGACCACGGGGTGATCTACCGCTTCATTCCCCGCGCCCCGCTCGAGAGCGAGATGGAGGTGATCTGGCTGGTCAGGGGTGACGCGGTGGAGGGCCGCGACTACGACCTGGGCCGACTGACCTGGCTGTGGGATGTGACCAGCATGGCCGACAAGAGGATCATCGAGATGAACCAGGCCGGGGTCCGCTCCCGCGCCTATGAGCCGGGCCCCTATTCCCTGATGGAGCCCGGGACCCGCGCCTACACCGACCGCTATCTGAGCGAACTTGCCGCCACATGCCTTACGACGCCCTGATCGTCGGCGGCGGCCACAACGGCCTCGTCTGCGCCTTCTATCTCGCCAGGGCCGGCTACAAGGTGCGGGTGCTGGAGCGGCGGGGGATCGTCGGCGGCGCGGCGATCACCGAGGAATTCCATCCGGGTTTCCGCAACTCCGTGGCCAGCTATTCGGTCAGCCTGCTCAACCCGACGGTCATCGAGGATATGGAGCTGGCGCGCCATGGGTTGCGGATTGTCATCCGTCCACTCGCCTATTTCTCTCCGGTTGATGACCGCCGCCACCTCATTCTGGACACCGATGCTGCCCGTTCACACCACGAAGTTGCCCGCTGGTCGGCCAGGGACGCGGGGCGTCTCGAAGCATTCCACGCACGCCTGGAAAGGATCGCCGACCTCCTGCGTGGCCTGTTGCTGAAAACACCCTACAACGCCAGCGCCGCGCCGCGCGATCTGCTGACCGGCCTTGGTATCGCCAACCAGGTGCGCAAGATGGGCCTGCAAGGGCAAGCCGATCTACTCGATCTGTTCGGCAAAAGCGCCGGCGATCTGCTGGATTCCTGGTTCGAGACCGATGTGCTCAAGGGCCTCCTCGGCTTCGACGCCACCATCGGCAACTACGCCAGTCCCTATACGCCAGGATCGGCTTACGTATTGATTCATCATGTGTTTGGCGAAGTGAACGGGGTCAAGGGCGCCTGGGGTCACGCCATGGGCGGCATGGGCTCGATCACGGGCGCCATGGCCGCCGCCTGCCTCGAAGCCGGGGTCGAAATCTCAACCGACACCCCGGTGCGGGAGATCGCGATATCGGGCGGCAAGGCACGGGGCGTGGTTCTTGAGGATGGAATCGATCTGAAAGCGAAGATCGTGGTCTCTAATCTCAATCCGAAACTGCTGTTTGGCAAGCTGGTCGCGCCCGAACATCTTGCTCAACCTTTCAAGGACCGCATGGAGGCTTGGAAATGCGGCTCTGGAACCTTCCGGATGAACGTCGCCCTCTCGGAACTTCCCAACTTCACCTGCCTGCCCAGCGCCGGCCGAGCCGAACACCACGGCGCCAGTATCGTCATCGCCCCCTCCCTGAGATACCTCGACCAGGCCTTCATGGACGCTCGCCAATTCGGCTGGGCGCGCGCTCCGGCCATCGAGATGCATATCCCCAGTGTTCTCGACGATTCCCTCGCGCCGCCTAGCCAGCATGTCGCCAGCCTGTTCTGCCAGCAGTTCGCGCCGACCCTCCCGGATGGGACGAGTTGGGACGACCACCGCGAGGCCGCCGCCGAGCTGATCGTCGAGACGATGACAGCCTATGCCCCCAACTTCAAAGGCGCGATCCTCGGGCGTATGATCCTCTCGCCGCTGGATCTTGAGCGAAAGCTCGCTCTGACCGGCGGTGACATCTTCCACGGCGCCCTCACCCTCGACCAGCTCTACAGCGCCCGCCCGGCCCTGGGGCACGCCGATTACCGCTCCCCCATCTGTGGCCTCTATATGTGTGGCTCGGGAACCCACCCCGGCGGCGGCGTCACCGGCGCGCCCGGTCACAACGCGGCGCGGGAGATATTGCGGGACCTCGGGCGCCGCCCGGCGCGGCGCTGATGACCGGCATCGACTAGACCCTTCCCTTGACGCGGCGGCGCGGGAGTGGCGATGGTCTCCGCTCCAAGTCACCTTGTCCGGAAATCCCGAAGAATGAAAACCTTGGCGATCGCCGCCTCGCTTTGCGCCGCGTCCCTGGCCTGGGGCTGCGCGCCCGCCGCCGCGCCGCCAAGAGCCACCGTCGATACGGCCAAGATCTTCGACACCATCAAGACCGACGAGGTGCATTGGAACAATGACTGGAAGAGCGGCAATCCGGTCCTGATCGCCGCTCACTACGCCCCCGCCGCCACCTTGATGGTTCCAGGCCTGGCGCCCATGGTCGGAACCGCCGCCATCCGGGCCGGCATCGCCGAGGCGCTGGAGGACAGGGCGTTTGGCCTCACCTTCGCCAGCGACAAGATCGATGTCGCCGCCTCGGGCGATCTGGCGGTGGCGCGTGGGACCTATGCCCAGGTCAGCACCGATCCCAGGACCCGCGCCCCGATCACGCAAAAGGGAAGCTACGTCACGGTCTACAAACCTCAGGGCGGCGTTTGGAGGGCGGTGTGGGATATCAACACCCCCGGCGCGCCGCCGCCGACTGCGAAATAGGGCCCTGTCGATGGAACTGGCGCCCAGGCACACCGGCCTTTCCACCGCGCGCCTGGAGAGGATCACGGAGCATCTGGAGCGCAACTACATCGCGCCCGGCAAGATCGCTGGCTGCCAGGTCGCGGTGGCCCGGCACGGCCATCTCGCGTACCTGCGTTCCTTCGGCCTCATGGACCGCGAGGCGGGCAGCGCCATGGCCGACGACGCCATCTTCCGCATCTATTCGATGACCAAGCCGATCACCTCCGTGGCCCTGATGACGCTCTACGAGCGCGGCTATTTCCAGCTGAATGATCCGGTCAGTCGCTTCTTTCCGGCCTGGAAGGACCATCGCGTCTGGGTGTCGGGCGACGGCGAGGCCATGGTCACCGAGGCGCCCGCCCGGCCGGTCTCCATGCGCGACATGTTATGCCACACCGGCGGCCTGACATACGGCGCGGTCCTGGTGGCGCTCGGCGCGCCGGACATGGGTCTGGCGGTGGACAAGGTCTATGCGGCGCTCGGCGTGCGGCGCGATCCCGGCGAGACCCTGATGGAATTCATGGACAAGCTCGCCCACGTTCCCCTCCTCTACCAGCCTGGGGAGCGCTGGATGTATTCCCTGGCCACCGATGTCTGCGGCGCCCTGGTGGAAAAGATCAGCGGCCAGCGGTTCGACCGATACCTCCAGGAGGCGGTCTTCGATCCCCTGGGCATGAGGGACACCGCGTTTTTCGTAGCCCCGGACAAGGTCGATCGCTTCTGCGCCAACTATCGCCGCGGGGCCGACAAGTCTTTGCGTCTCCTCGAAGCGCCCGGCGCGAGCGAATATCTCGCCCAGCCCACCTTCCTTTCCGGCGGCGGCGGCCTGATCTCGACCACGGGAGACTATCTGCGGTTCTGCGAAATGCTGCGCCGGGGCGGCGAGTTGGAGGGCGCCCGCATCCTGGGGCCGCGAACCATCTCGCTGATGCGCCGCAATCACCTGAAGGGCGGCGGGGACCTCGCCAAGATGGCCGTCGGCGGCTTTTCCGAAACGCTCGATGCGGGGGTAGGCTTCGGCCTCGGCTTCGCCACCACCCTGGACGAGGTCGCCGCTGGCGGCCTGGGCGGAGGCGACTACTACTGGGGCGGCGCGGCCTCGACGATCTTTTCGGTCGATCCCGTGGAGGACCTGACCCTGGTCTTCATGACCCAGTTCATGCCCTCGGGCGCCTTCAATTTCCGCGGCCAACTGAAGAGCATCATCTATTCGTCGATCATGGATTAGGTCGTCTCACCCACCTCCGACAGCGGCCTGTCATACGCCGCCATCTGGGCCATGATCAGGATCTTGGAGACCGACGCCGAAAGCGGGCAGATCTGCACCGATTTGGCCAGGCCGACCAGGATCGGCCCGATCACCGTCACCGAGCCAAGGGACTGGACCAGCTTGGTGGAGATGGAGGCCGACTGGATTGCCGGCATGATCAGCACATTGGCTCGCTCGGTGAGGCGCATGAAGGGATAGTTCTCGCGCGTCTCCGGGTCGAGGGCGAGTTCCGGCGGCATCTCGCCTTCATATTCGAAGCCGGCGTCGCCACCTGCATCCAGCATCGCCACCGCCTCGCGAACCCGGTTGGAGCGAAGGCCCATGGGATTGCCGAAGGCCGAATAGGACATGAAGGCGACACGCGGCGTGTATCCCAGCTTGCGCACCGTGCCGGCGGCCTCGCGGGCGATCTCGACCAGCTCGTCCGGTTCGGGGAGTTCAGTGACATTGGTGTCGGCGATGAACAGAGTCTGGCCCTTGGCCAGGACGATGGACATGCCGAGAATCCGCCCCCCCGGGGCCGGGTCGATGGCCCGGCGCACCTCTTCCAGCACCTGGTCGAAATTACGGGTGACGCCGGTCACCATGCCGTCGGCGTGGCCGAGCGCCACCATTGAGGCGGCGAAGGCGTTGCGGTCCTGGTTGATCAGGCGCTGCACGTCGCGCTTGAGATAGCCTTCGCGTTGCAGCCGGCCGTAGAGATAATCGACGAATTCGCCGTTGTGCCTGGAGACGCGGGCGTTGATCACCTCGAGCTTGGCCTCGGCCGGATCGAGGCCGACTCCGCGCATGTTCTCGGCCACCAGTTCCTCGCGGCCCACCAACACCGCCTTGCCCAGGCCCTGGATCTGGAAGGCGTAGGCGGCGCGGATCACCGCCGGCTCCTCGCCCTCGGCGAAGACGATGCGCTTGGCCGGGCCCGATTGCAGGGCGGCGGATATCTTCTGCAGGAAACCGGCAGTGGGGTCGACCCGGCGGGCCAAGCTGTGACGATAGGCGTCCATGTCGGTTATGGGCGAGCGCGCCACGCCGGTGTCCATGGCCGCCTGGGCGATGAACGGCGGGATGTAGTGGATGAGGCGCGGATCGAAGGGAGTCGGGATGATGTATTGGGGTCCGAATTTGAGTTGCAGGCCGTGATAGGCCGCCGCCACCTCGTCAGGCACATCCTCGCGGGCCAGGGCGGCCAAGGCCTTGGCGCAGGCGATCTTCATCTCAAGGTTGACCCGCCTCGCCCGCACGTCCAGGGCGCCCCTGAAAATATAGGGAAAACCCAGGACGTTGTTCACCTGATTGGGATAGTCCGAACGGCCGGTGGCGACGATGGCGTCGGGGCGCACGGCGTGGACATCCTTTGGCGTGATCTCCGGATCGGGATTGGCC
>JALYTR010000456.1 GCA_030854165.1 Pseudomonadota bacterium
CATCCCGGCCTTCGGCCGTACTTCCCCCAGAGGGGGAAGAGAGCGTTCGTTGATGCCGCCAAAAGCGCTCTCCTCCCCTTCTGGGGCAGGGGAATCGCATTTGTCGGCATGGGGTGTTGTGCGGATCGCGCTGATGGATTCTGAGGAGGCTTTCTTCTTGATTGGGAGGAGCCTGGGTGTCTGGGATCATCACGATATTGCGGGAAGTTCGCGACCCGCGGCAGGTCAACGCGCGTCACGACTTGACGGACATCTTGTTCGTGGCGCTGGCGTCTATGCTGTGCGGCGCGAAGAGTTGTGTGGACATGGCGGACTTCGCCTCTGGCCGCCTGGAGGTGCTGCGCGAGGTCGTCGAGCTGAAGTACGGGGCGCCCAGCCACGACACCTTCAGCCGGGTTTTTCGCCTTCTCGATCCGGCCGAGTTGTCGAAGGCGTTCACGCGGTGCCTGGAGGCGGTGGGTCGCGAACTTGGCCTCGGCCGCTCCACGGGCGTTGTGGCGATCGACGGCAAGAGCCTGAGGCGGGGCTACGAGGCGGGTCGGTCCTTCATGCCGCCCTTGATGGTGAACGTGTTCGACAGCGAGACGCGACTTTCCATCGCCCAGGCCAGGGCGGCGGGCGGCAACGAGGTCAAGGGTGCGTTGGGTTTGCTCAAGGGCTTGGTCCTGAAGGGCTGCACCGTGACGGGCGACGCTCTCTACTGCCGCTCGGACATCGCCGAGCAGATCCGCGAGGCGAAAGCCCACTACGTCCTGGCGCTGAAGGCCAACCAGCCTCTTCTGCTGGCCGAGGCGCAAGCCGCCTTCGACAGGGCCGGGGAAAACCTGAGCACTTACGCCACCGACGAGAGGCGCCATGGCCGCCACGAGCGGCGCAAGGCCGCGGTCGTGAGCGTGGGCCAAATGAAGACGACCTACGGCTTCCCGGGCCTGGCCGCCATCGGCCGCATCCAAGCCGAACGCACGACCGCCGATGGAAAGACCACCATCGACACCCGCTATTTCGCCCTCTCCAGGAAGCTTCATCCCAGAAAGCTGCTCGAAGTGGCCAGAGCCCACTGGACCGTGGAGAATCAGCTTCACTGGGTCTTGGATGTCGTCTTCGACGAAGACGATGCGCGCTCCCGGAAGAACTACGCTCCGGAAAACCTCGCCGTCATCAGACGCCTCGCCTTCAACATCCTGACAGCGCACCCCGCACCCCTGCCACTGGGCCGCAAAATGAAACGAGCCGCCATCGACAACGACTTCTTCTTCGAACTCTTTGCTTACATGCGATAGCCCTGCCCATGAAGGGGAGAGAGGAAGAAAGCGTCAAGAACCAATCAGATGGGCCGTAGCGCCTATGGCCCGCTCCTACCTTCGCGCACTAGCATTACAGTTGCACTGACGATCGACCTCTGAATCGATGGGTGACCATGATTCGGAGGTCATGGGATGTCGAGCGCGTCGATCGAGACGACACTGGAATTATGGGCGTCTTCACTGCGGGATGTGAAGGCGCGGATGCGGCCGCTGTTCGGTGACGTTCGGGTGGCTTCGTCGGCGAACCAGTTCCTGGACGGATTGCTGAGTGACGAGCGTCGCAAGACCGGCTGGATGCGGGCCGAAGCGGCTGGTGATCCTGGGCCTTGGCGACAGCAGGCGGTTCTGGGCCGTAGTCATTGGGACGCCGAGGCGTTGGTCGACATCGTGCGCGACTATGTCTTGGAAAACCTGGCCGACCCTGATGCGGTGTTGGTGATCGACGAGACGGGTTTCCTCAAGCAGGGCAAGACCTCGTGCGGTGTCGGGCGTCAGTACACGGGCTCGGCCGGCAAGATCACCAACTGCCAGATCGGGGTGTTTGCGACCTATGCGTCGCGCCACGGCCATGCCTTCATCGATCGCAGGCTCTATCTGCCCAAGGCCTGGACGGACGATCCGGCCCGCATGGCGGCGGCGCATGTGCCGCCAGGCACGGTCTTCGCCACCAAGCCGGCCCTGGCGCGCCAGATGATCGATCGCGCGATCGCCGCCGATGTCGCCTTCTCCTGGGTGGCGGCCGACACCGTCTATGGGGTTGGCGACATCGAGATGGGCCTTCGGCGCGCCGGCAAGGGCTACGTCCTGGGCGTGGCCAGCAGCCACCACTTTGGATCCTGGGGGGACAAGCCACCGGTCGCCGGCACGGCTGAAGATATCGCCAAGGGGCTCGACGCTTCGACCTGGAAGCGGCTGTCGGCTGGCGACGGAACCAAGGGCCCGAGGCTGCACGACTGGGCATATTGCGAACTGGCCGATATGGACGCCAGCGAATACGACGAGACCCGATCGGGCCTGTGGACCCGCGGCCTGCTGATCCGCCGCAATATCGCCGATGGCGACCTGGCCTTCTTCACCACCTGGGCGCCGGCGGGCACGGGTATCGAG
>JALYTR010000088.1 GCA_030854165.1 Pseudomonadota bacterium
GCGTACTCGCGCCGGGAGCCGGAGACAGGGCTTCTGCGGTCCCAAATTGATCAATCGGCGCAGCCGTCGCCGCCGCAAACCAACTCAGCGCGAACGCGCCACCAGTCAAAGCCACCTTGATCGAACGATTCATGGCGGCAGGCCGAGTTGATTGAACAAGTCCTCGGCGTCCTTGGCCGAATGCAGATCCTCTCCCCGCTCGCTCTTGGCCAGCGTCTCGGCGGTGAGCTGGTTCGGCGTCAGCTCGGAGGGTGAGGCCCCGCCCCTCGCTACACCCGTTCCATCGGCGCGATCCTACCTCATCCCCCCACCCTATTCTTCACCAGATCCTCCACCACCGCCGGATCGGCGAGGGTCGTCGTGTCGCCGAGGTTCGACACATCGCCCTCCGCCACTTTGCGCAATATCCGGCGCATGATCTTGCCCGAGCGGGTCTTGGGGAGGCCCGGGGCCCACTGGATGGCGTCGGGGGCGGCGAAGGGGCCGATCTCGCGGCGTACCCACTTCACCAGTTCGGCGCGCAAGTCGTCGTGGGGCGGGTGTTCGGCCTTTAGGGTCACGTAGGCGTAAATCCCCTGGCCCTTGATGTCGTGGGGGTAGCCGACCACGGCCGCTTCGGCC
The DNA here is from genome assembly GCA_030854165.1 of Pseudomonadota bacterium. Lineage (GTDB taxonomy): Bacteria > Pseudomonadota > Alphaproteobacteria > Caulobacterales > Caulobacteraceae > Acaudatibacter. The sequence goes on from JALYTR010000088.1 coordinate 622, forward strand.
ACGGTGTGATGAGCGACCAGGGCGCTCTCGATCTCGGCGGTGCCGAGGCGATGGCCCGAGACGTTGATCACATCGTCCACCCGCCCGGTGATCCAGTAGTAGCCGTCGGCGTCGCGCCGGCAGCCGTCGCCGGTGAAATACTTGCCGGGATAGGTGGTGAAATAGGTGGCGATGAACCGCGCATGGTCGCCATGGACGGTGCGCATCTGGCCGGGCCAACTATCGGTGAGGCAAAGGTTGCCGCTCGCCGCACCCTCCAGAACGGCGCCGTCGGCGTCGACCAGCGCCAGCTTCACCCCCGGCAGGGGTTTGGTCGCCGAGCCGGGCTTCAGGGGCGTCGCGCCCGGCAGCGGCGATATCAGGCAGGCGCCGGTCTCGGTCTGCCACCAGGTGTCGACGATCGGACAGCGACCCTCGCCGACCACCCGGTGATACCACAGCCAGGCTTCCGGATTGATCGGCTCGCCGACCGAGCCCAGGAGCCGCAGCGAGGCTCGCGAGGTGCGCGTGACCGGCGCGTCGCCCTCGCGCATCAGGGCGCGAAGCGCGGTGGGGGCGGTATAGAAGATCTCCACCTGGTGCTTGTCGATCACCTCCCAGAACCGGCTGACGGTGGGATAGTTGGGGACGCCCTCGAAGATCAGGGTGGTCGCCCCGTTGGCGAGCGGCCCATAAACGATATAGCTGTGGCCGGTCACCCAGCCCACGTCGGCGGTGCACCAGAAGATTTCACCCGGCCGATAGTCGAACACCAGCTCGTGGGTCCAGGCCGCCCAGGCCAGATAGCCGCCGGTGGTGTGCAGCACCCCCTTGGGCTTGCCGGTCGAGCCGGAGGTGTAGAGGATGAAGAGGGGATCCTCCGCGCCCATGGGCTCTGGCTGACAGTCGGCGGAGACCTTGGCGGCCTCGTCCTCATAGGCGAAATCGCGGCCGGGCTTCATGGCCACGTCGGCGCCGGTGCGGCGGATCACCAGGACGCAATCGACGTCCGGGCACGACGCCAGGGCCTCATCGACATTGGCCTTGAGCGGAACCTTCCGCCCCCCGCGCAGGCCCTCGTCGGCGGTGATGACGATCCGCGATTGGCAATCCTGAATGCGGCCGGCGATGGAGTCCGGCGAGAAGCCGCCGAAGATCACCGAATGCACCGCCCCGATCCGCGCGCAGGCCAGCATGGCGTAGGCGGCCTGAGGAATCATCGGCAGATAGAGGGTCACCCGGTCGCCCTTGGCGACGCCGTGCGCCTTCAGGACGTTGGCCATCCGGCAGACTTCGGCGTGAGCCTCGCCAAAGGTGATCTGGCGGGACTCCTTGGGATCGTCGCCCTCCCAGATGATCGCCACGTCATCGGCGCGATGCGGCAGGTGCCGGTCCAGGCAGTTGGCGCAGGCGTTCAGAACCCCATCGGCGAACCAGCGGATGCGAAAGTCCTCGGCGTCGAAGGAGACATCCTTCACCACGCTGAACGGTTTGATCCAGTCCAGCCGCGAGGCGACATCGCGCCAGAATCCGTCGGGATCGCTCTCGACCCGCGCCAGCGCGGCCTCGTAACCCGCCGCATCCATATGGGCGCCCTCGGCCCAGGCCGTCGGAACGGGGAAGACTTGTTCGTCGCTCACGTTTTCGGCTCCAGGCGCCACGGGGGATTGAGCCGCATCTCTCCGGCCCGGTACAACACAACGCGATTGCCGCCGGGGTCGATCAATTCGGCCTCGCGCCATAGCCATCTCTTGTCGCGCGGATCTTCGGCGAACACAAAGCCGGCGCCCTTCAAGGCCGAGACCCGCTCGTCCAGGTCGTCGCACTCGAAATAGACGCGCGTTCCAGCCCCGCCGGCCTGGCCTTGATGGAGTGAAAACGTGCTGTCGCCGTCCGGACATTGGAACCGCGCGTAGCCGGGCCGGGCGTCCACGATCGGAATGAGCCCGAGGCCCAGGTAGAAGCGCCAGCCGGCGTCGAGGTCGGGCAGGGTGACAGTCACCTGGTTCAGCCGCATGGCGCCGCGCCGTCAATTCGTGACATCATGGCCAGCGTCATAGCCGAACCTGCCTCCGGCGCCATGGCCTTAACTCGGAAGAGGCCAGTCCTTACGAAAGGCAACGAGCCTTCATGCTGCTGCACCTGTCCACCTGGCCGGAGACCGAGGCCTTCCTGGCCCGCTCGACGGCCATCGTCATCCCCATCGGCTCCAACGAGCAGCATGGACCGACCGGCCTTCTAGGCACCGACTGGCTGTGCCCGCAGATCATCGCCCACGAGGCTCAGAAGGGCGCAGACATCCTGGTCGCGCCGACTTTCAACGTCGGCATGGCCCAGCATCATCTGGACTTCTCCGGCACCATCGCCCTTCGGCCCTCGACGTTCATGGCGGCGATCGGCGACTGGGTGCGCTCGCTCAGCCACCACGGCTTCACCCGCTTCTTCTTCCTCAATGGCCACGGCGGCAATGTCGCCTCCCTGGAGGCGGCCTTCTCCGAACTCTACGCCGAGGCGAGCTTCGCCGGGCGGCGGGCCGGTTTCGCCTGCAAGCTGAAGAACTGGTGGGAGCTGGCGGGGGTCATGCGCCTCGCCCAGCGCCAATTCCCGGCCGGCCACGGCAGCCACGCCACCCCCTCGGAGATCGCCGTCACCCAGTGGGCCTATCCCCAACACATCAAGGCGGCCAACTACGCGCCGAAGGTCGCCCCCACCGGCGCGATCCGCGAAGCCGCCGACTTCCGCGCCCGCTTCCCCGACGGCCGCATGGGATCGGATCCGGGCCAGGCGACGCCCGAGAAGGGCGGCGAACTCGTCAAGCTGGCGGCGGCGGGGCTGGTGGAAGCGGTGCGTGCGTTCGCGGGAGAGGCTACGCCCCCATGAACAACCCCTTCGCCGCCTTGACCGCCTCCACCACGAATCGGGAAACCGCCTGAACGCGGGCGAGGCTGGCCAGGTCGGGGTGGGTGACCAGCCAGAAGGCGCGGGTGAGGGTCACCGCGTCGCCAAGGACCGGAACCAGGTCCGGCTCGGCGGCGCCGATGAAGTCCGGCAGAATGCAAAGGCCGCCGCCGGTCAGGGTCGCCTGAAGCTGGGCGATGAGGTTGGAGCTCTTCAGGCCCACCTCGATCTCCGCCCCCAGGACTTCGAGATAGTCGAGCTCCTCCGCATACAGAAGATCCTCGATGTAGCCGATGAAGCGGTGACCGGCGAGGTCCGCCTGGACGGCGATCGGCGCGCGCGCGTCCAGATAGGCGCGGGTCCCGTAGAGGCGCAGGCGATAGTCGGTGAGCTTTCGCGCCACCAGCCGACCCTTGGGCGGGCATTTGAGGGTGACGGCCAGATCGGCTTCGCGCTTGGAGAGGCTAAGGACGGCCGGCATGGCGACTAGCTGAACCTCCAGCTCGGGATGGCGGGCGCCGAGGGCCGCCATGTGGCGGGCGAGGAAATAGCTGCCGAAGCCCTCCGGCGCGCCGATCCTCACCGCGCCGCGGACGCCCGTGGCGTCGCCGCCGACCTCGCCCCGGGCCTTCAACGCCAGGCTTTCCACCCCTTCGGCCGTGGCGAGCAGCCGTTCGCCCTGGGCGGTCAGGGCGTAGCCGTTCGGACTGCGCCAGAAGAGCTTGGCGCCCAGGGCCAGCTCAAGCGCGTCGATGCGGCGCCCCACGGTGGTGTGATCGGCCCCCAGGCGACCCGCGGCGGCGGTCAGACGCCCGGCGCGCGCCACCGCCAGGAAGCTCTTGAGCGCGTTCCAATCGAATTCAGCCATGATCGGTATGTGGATTTCCGCCCAACCGTTCGGCAATCTTTCCTATACCCCGCCGCCTCGCGCCATGGGAAACAACCAATCAACGCCTCCCGGAGCTTCTCCCCCATGCCCTTCGACGCCGAACTGACCCATGACGCGGCCCAGGCCCCCACGCCGGCCCAGGTCCTGGCCGACCGGCTGATGGGCGCCCTGGCCGATCCCGATCCGGCGTGGGCGCGGGCCCAGCCCGACCGCCTGGTGGCCTGGCTCTTCATCGCGCCGCGCCCCTGCCCGGCCCTGGACGTCCTCATCGACGACGCGCAATAGAGTCGCATGACGAGCGCGCCTGGAGATTCGATCCTCGCCGCCAAGCCCGCCCTGGCCGATCCCTTCGAGGTGAGCGCGGCGCTGGCGCGGGTGGCGGAAAACGCCCAGGCTGTCTTCGCGGCGGCGGCGTCGAACCGGCCGCGAACAGCCGCCTACGACGCGAGCAAGCCTCTCGCCGCTCTCGCCGACTTCACCTTCGCCCTTTGGTCGCATCCCGAGCGCTGGATGGCCGCCCAAGCCCGCGCCTGGCGTGACTTCACCGCCCTTTCCATGGCCACCGGCGCTCGCCTGGCCGGGATCGACGCGCCCGCCGCCGCGGCCCCCGCCAAGGGCGACCGCCGCTTCGCCGCCGCCGACTGGTCCGATCAGCCGGCCTTCGACTGGCTCAAGCAGGCCTTTCTGCTGGCCGAGGGCCAGGTTCGCGATCTGGTGGCCAGGGCCGATCTCGACGCGCGCACCCGCGTCCAGGTGGATTTCTTCACCCGCCAGATGCTGAACGCCCTGGCCCCCTCCAACTTCGCCCTCACCAATCCCCAGGTGCTGCGAAAGACGGTGGAGACGGGCGGCCTCAACCTCCTGACCGGCCTTGGCAACCTGCTTGAGGACGTGGCCGACGGCAAGGGCCTGGTGCGGCGCCGCACGCCTCAGACATTCGAGCTCGGCGTCAACATCGCCGCGACGCCGGGCGCGGTGATCTTCCAGAACGAGCTCATGCAGCTCATCCAGTACAGCGCCGCGACGGAAACCGTCTATCGCAAGCCGCTGCTCTTCGTGCCGCCGCTGGTCAACAAATACTATCTGTTCGATCTCACGCCGAAGTCGAGCTTCCTCAAATGGCTGGTGGACCAGGGTCACACGGTGTTCGTGATCTCCTGGGTCAATCCCACCGAGCAACACGCGGCCAAGGATCTGGCCGACTATGTGCGGGACGGTGTGCTGGCCGCCCTGGCGGCGGTGGAGAAGGCGACCGGCGAAACCGGAGTCGATCTGGTTTCCTACTGCCTGGGCGGCGTGCTCTCGGCGATGGCCATGGCCTGGCTCGCCGCCAAGGGGGAGGGGGAGCGCGTCGCGACGGCCACTTTGATCGCCACCCTGGTGGATTTCGAGGACATGGGAGAATGGCAGGTCTTCGTCGGCGAGGACGAGCTGGCCACCTTCGGTGGCTATCTCGACGAAAAGGGCTTCGTGGAGGCCCATGACCTGACCAAGCTGTTCAGCGCGGTCAGGGCCAACGATCTCATCTGGTCGGCGGTGGTGACCCACTATCTGCTCGGCGAAGAGGCGAGGCCCTCGGACCTGCTCTGGTGGTTCGACGACGCGGCGCGGATTCCGGCCGGTGTGCTGCGCGATTACGGCCGCCTCATGCTGCATCAGAACCGCCTTCGCCAGGCCGGCGGCATCGTCATCGACGGCGTCGAGATCGACCTGGGAGCCATCGAGACCCCGGTCTTCATGGTGGCGTTCAAGGACGACCATGTGGCGGCGTGGCCGAAGAGCTATGCCGGCCTGTCTCTTTTTGGCGGTGAGAAGCGCTTCCTGGTCGGCGGCTCGGGCCACAACGCCGGCATGATCAACCCGCCGGCGGCGAACAAGCACGGCTACTGGAGCGGCGAGGCCCTACCGGCGTCGGCCGAGGCGTGGCTCGAAGCCGCCCCGAACAGGCCCGGTTCCTGGTGGCCGGAATGGGAGTCCTGGCTCGCCGGTTCCAAGGCGGGGCGGGTTCCCGCGCGGGAAGTCGGCGCCGGTGAACTGCCCGCCATCGAGGCCGCGCCAGGCTCCTACGTGCGCGTCAGTCACTAACGATTGAAGTCGCGGGCGGGACGCCCGCGCTCCGGAGGGCGGACGTCCCGTCCGCCACTTTATTTCCCGACTCTGGACGCGCTCGAAAATAGCCAGTCAGCCGGCGCGGCGCACAGACCGGCCTTGACCGGATTGTCCTCGATGTACGCTTTCACCGCCTCGAAATGAGCCTCGTCGCGGACGGCGCGATCAAAATATTCCTCGAACCATAGCCGCCCCGAACGCCCGAGCGCGGCGTTGATCGCGTGGGCGGTGAACGACTTCCATCCGTGAACCAGCCTGGAGAGCGATACGTCCTCATGTGGCGTCGCCAGGACGTGCACATGGTTGGGCATGACGCACCAAGCGTGGAGGGCGTAGCGCTCGACGTCGAAATGCAGCAACGCCTTTTCGACGATCAAGCCGACCTCTCGCCGGGCAAGCAGCCCCTCCCCATGACCGACGTCCAACAACGCCTCGAAGCTTTCCCGCCGGAGGGCGGACGTCTCGTCCGCCATTTTCCTTTCGATGGCCTCGCGCGGCAGGGAATCGGCCAGGCGAAAGGTGATCGACTGCGCGGTCTCGCCCGCCTCCCAATGCGGCAAGCGACCGCGGGAATGCCATTCAAGCGTCGGATCAAGGGGATTTCGCGGGCGGGACGCCCGCGCTCCTTCTTTTGAGTGGATGGTCACCGAAGCTCCCGGCCTACGGCAACACCCCCACCGTGGCTTTCCACGCCCTGATCTCCACCCACTTGAAAAGGCCCGCCAGAACATAGGGATCGGCGGCGCTGAAGGCGCGGGCGGCGGCGATGTCGGGCGCTTCGATGAGGAGGAGCGAGCCGGTCATCTCGCCGGCGTCGTTCAGGAACGGCCCGGCCAGGCGGATGACGCCGGGGTGGGCAGCGACGTAGTCCAAATGCGCCGCGCGGGCGGCCAGGCGCAGGCTGAGGGAATCGGGCTTGTCGATGCAGATCAAGGCGAAGGTCGTCATGGTGTATCTCCTTTAACTTTCCGCCTTCAGGGGCCGGGCCAGCAGGGCGTCGATGGCGGCGCCGACGGCCTGCTCGCCGGCCAGGATGGCGCGGACGGCTTCGCAGATCGGGGTCTCGACGCCCAGGCGGGCCGCCAGGGCGGTGACGGCGGGGGCGGAGGCGACGCCCTCGGCCACCGACAGCTTGCCGGCCAGGGCGGCTCCCAGGGTCTCGCCGCGCCCCAGCGCCAGGCCGACGCTCATATTGCGCGATTGCGGGCTCGAACAGGTGAGGACCAGATCGCCCAGGCCGCACAGGCCGGCCACCGTTTCGGCTTCGCCGCCCAGGGCCACGGCCAAGCGGGTGAGCTCGGCGAAGCCGCGGGTGATCAGGGCGGCGTGAGCGCTGCGTCCCAGGCCGCGGCCCTCGACGATACCGCAGGCGATGGCCAGAACGTTCTTCACCGCCCCACCCGCCTCGGCGCCGATCATGTCGTCCGAGACATAGGGCCGGAAAGCCGGGGTGGCGATGGCCGCCGCGATGACCCGCGCCAGGTCCAGGTCGGCGGCCGCCAGCGTCACGGCGGTGGGCAGGCCCCGCGCCACTTCGGCGGCGAAGCTGGGACC
>JALYTR010000457.1 GCA_030854165.1 Pseudomonadota bacterium
CGCCGGCCGGGCCGGATTCGCTGGCCAGCCGCTTGTCCAGGGCCATGGGATCGTGCTCCAGAACCTCGCCTTTGAAGATCCACGTCTTCACGCCGATGATGCCATAGGTCGTCTTGGCTTCCGCGAAGCCGTAGTCGATGTCGGCGCGCAGGGTGTGACGGGGAACGCGGCCCTCGTGATAGGATTCGTCGCGGGCGATCTCCGCGCCGCCCAGGCGCCCTGAAACCTCGATCCGGACCCCTTTGGCGCCCAGGCGCATCGCCGACTGCATGGAGCGTTTCATGGCCCTGCGGAAGGCGATCCGCCGTTCGAGTTGCTGGGCGATGTTCTCCGCGACCAGTTGGGCGTCGGTCTCGGGCTTGCGAATCTCCACGATGTTGAGATGCACTTCGCCCTCGGTCATCGCCGAAAGATCCTGGCGCAGTTTTTCGATATCGGCGCCCTTCTTGCCGATGATCACCCCCGGCCGCGCCGCGTAGATGGTCACCCGGCAGCGTTTGTGCGGGCGTTCGATGATGATGCGCGACACGCCGGCCTGGGCGAGACGCTTCTTCAACATGGCGCGCACGCGGATGTCGTCGTGCAGCAGGCGGGCGTATTCGTGGCCGGCGGCGAACCAGCGGCTGTCCCAGGTGCGGTTGATGCCCAGGCGCAGGCCGATCGGATTGACTTTCTGACCCATCAGGCGGCCTCACCCAGCTCGCGGACCACGATGGTGATCTCGGAAAACGGTTTTTCGATCCGTGAAGAGCGGCCTCTCGCCCGGGCGGAGAAGCGCTTCATCACCAAATTCTTGCCGACGAAAGCTTCGGCGACGACAAGGTTGTCGATATCCAGGCCATGATTGTTCTCGGCGTTGGAGATCGCCGAATAGAGCGCCTTGCGCACATCGCCGGCGATCCGGCGCGGGCTGAATTGGAGTTCGTTGAGGGCCCTTCGAACCTTCAGGCCACGGATCGATTGGGCGACGAGGTTGAGCTTGCGCGCGCCGGTGCGCAGGGTGCGCACCTTACTCATCGCCTCGGCCGGCTTCAGGCGCCGCTCTTTGGCTTGCTTGCTCATCCTACTTCCTCTTGGCCTTCTTGTCGGCGGCGTGGCCGGGGAAGTAGCGGGTGGGCGCGAACTCGCCGAACTTCATCCCCACCATGTCTTCGCCGACCAGGACCGGAACGTGCTTTTGGCCGTTGTGAACCCCGAAGGTGAGGCCGACGAACTGGGGCATGATGGTCGAGCGTCGCGACCAGGTCTTGATCACGTCCTTGCGCCCGCTTGCCTGGACCGCTTCCGCCTTCTTGAGCAGATAGCCATCGACGAACGGGCCTTTCCAAACCGAGCGGGTCATCGCCTAGCGCGCCTTTTTCGCGTGACGGCTGCGGATGATGAACTTGTCCGTGGCCTTGTTGGATCTCGTCTTGCTGCCCTTGGTGGGCTTGCCCCACGGGGTGACCGGGTGGCGGCCGCCGGAAGTGCGCCCCTCGCCCCCGCCGTGCGGGTGATCGATGGGGTTCATGGCGACGCCGCGCACGTGGGGGCGGCGGCCCTTGTGGCGGACGCGTCCTGCCTTGCCGAGCACTTCGTTCATATGGTCGGGGTTGGACACCGCGCCCATCGTGGCCATGCAGGTGTCCTGAACCATGCGCAGTTCGCCCGAGCCCAGGCGAATCTGGGCGTAGCCGGCGTCGCGGCCGACGAGCTGGGCGTAGGCCCCCGCCGAGCGGGCGATCTGGCCACCCTTCATGGGCTTCAATTCGATATTATGGACGATGGCGCCGATGGGCATGCCGCGCAGGGGCGAGGCGTTGCCGGGCTTCACATCGACCTTCTCTCCCGAGACAACCTCGTCGCCGGCCTTCAGGCGCTGCGGAGCAAGAATGTAAGCCAGTTCGCCGTCGGCATATTCGATCAGGGCGATGAAGGCGGTGCGGTTGGGATCGTATTCCAGATGCCTGACGGTGGCGACGACGCCCCATTTACGTCGCTTGAAATCGATGATCCGGTAGAGTCGCTTGGCCCCGCCGCCGCGGAAGCGCACCGCGATGCGCCCTCCCCCGCCCCGCCCGCCGGACTTGGTCAGTCCCTCGACGAGGCTCTTGACCGGTCGACCCTTGTGAAGCTCGGAGCGATCGACCAGCACCAGGGCGCGGCGCGAGGGGGACGTGGGGTTGAAGTTCTTCAGAGCCATGATCTTAGAGCCCCGTGGTGATGTCGATGGATTGGCCCTCTTGCAGGGTCACGATGGCCTTCTTGACGTCCGAGCGGCGTCCCGGGCGGCCACGGAACCGCTTGGTCTTGCCCTTCTGGATCAGGGTGTTGACCTTGGTGACCTTGACCTTGAACAACTCCTCGATGGCGACGGCGATCTCATCCTTGGTGGCGTCCAGGGCGACGTGGAAGACCACCTTGTTC
>JALYTR010000458.1 GCA_030854165.1 Pseudomonadota bacterium
AGGGTGGTCAGGGCCTGGGCGACGCTGTTCGATGCGCTTGCCGCCGCGCCTGAAACCGCGGGCGAGCTCGGCCGGCGTCATGGGGCGGCCGGCGGCGGCGAGCAGGGCCTCGATGGCCAGGGGCTGTTCGTAGCGATCGGCGGGGAAGACCGGCAGGGCCTTGTCGATGGCCACCACCGCCTCGCCCAGGGCCAGCTCCCCGCTCCTGGCCGCCCCCCCCTTGGCGAAACGGGGAATCTGGTAGTCGGGCCGCAGCCAGCGCACATGGCCGGCGGCCTCTTCCGCGACGCGCTGGGCATTGAGGGCGACGAGACGATCGAGGATTTCCTCATCCGCCAGATCAGCGGGCCAGCCGTAGGCGGCGGCGGTCAGGGCGTCGATCTGGTCGTGCAGGTCCTTGAGGATGAGCACGAGGCCACGGTGCTTGATGTCTTCGTCAGAACCGCTCAGAGCAATGCCTGCCCTGATCCTTTGCAGCACATTGTAGAGACCTGTGAGTGTTAGGTCGGGATGTTCGACCTGGACACGCTTGCGGGTGGCGTCAAGTTCCTCGCCAAGGGCGCGAAGCTTGACCTTCAGGGAGGCTTCGGGGTCAGGGAACGGAAAGCGAGTAAAGCATTCGGTGTTATAAACGGGGGTATTTGCCCTACCGGCACGACCACCCACATCGCGAGCGAATAGGTCATGAGCTTGGCTTGAGAGCAGCGCAAGTACCCACGCGTCATCGACGGCCACAACTCGCAGTTTCTGGTCGGGTAGAATCGAGCTCGGAAGAAACGTGAAATAGCGTTGTGGCGAATTTTCGAGCGTAACTATATATCGCGTCAGAGTCGCCAATGCTTCACGCATCGACGTCCGGTTCGCTTCAAAGCGCCAGAATTCCAACCTCAGCCGTGGGTTGCGCTCTCGCATCCGCCCGGGGCGTACATGCTCAAGCAAATAAGTGTACGCGTGGGGTAACTGCGCCCGCAATTCAAGCTCGGTCATATCGTTCACGTCGATCACGTAAAATCCGCGCCAGAATTGCCCGACGTCGTGGCCGTTCATAATCTTCGGCGCATGTAGGAGGCGATCTCCTTCTTCCGGAAAAATGAGGGCCCGAACCGCTTCGGTCACCAACAGCTTGGTTGAATATGGCTTCACACCGGCGTGGCAAATCCCCTCGGCGGCTTGGAGAGAGACGATCGTCCTTACGAGCTTCTTGTCCTTCTCCGCGGCGGCCGATAGCATCCTTGTCGCGACGCTCGCCGAATGCCCGACGGCGCCCGTGCCCATGAAGCCTCGGACCGCGTCCCAAGGGGCGGGCCAGTACCGGGCAATCCTCGGAAGCAATACGAACCGTCGTGACAACCCGCCGGGACACATCCTCCTGTCCCCAATCTGCCCGAACAGGACATGCGTTCGCTACCAGCTGTCGCCTCGGGGCGCGCTCTTGATCGATGGTATCTCATATGTTACCAACGGAAATCGTCGTCGAATACTACGTCGGATCGGACGGCGCGAGCCCGTTCGCCGAATGGTTCGATGGCCTCAACATCGACGCCGCCGCGCGGGTGGCCACGGCGGTGGACCGTATCGGCCGGGGCGCGGTTTCGAGCGTCAAGGGCGTCGGCGGCGGCGTGTTTGAGTTTCGGATCGATGCCGGGCCCGGTTGGCGTGTCTATTTCGGGCGGGATGGCGAGAGGCTGGTGATCCTGCTCGCGGGCGGCTCGAAACGCCGGCAGGACCGCGACATCGAGGCCGCCAGGCGTCGTTGGTCGGACTACAAGGCCCGCAAGGGCATGTGACAGCGAAGGACGTTTCCAATGCCCCTGACCCGATCGTTCAAATCACTGGTCGCCGCGCGCATGGAGCGCGAGCCGTCGTTCAAACAGGCGTTGCTTGCCCAGGCCATGACGGTGCTGATGGATGGCGACATCGACACCGGCAAGTCCCTCTTGCGGGACTATATCAACGCGACCGTCGGCTTTGAAGCCTTGGCCGCGGCCACCGGCACGCCGTCCAAAAGCCTGATGCGCATGTTCGGCCGGTCCGGCAATCCGACGGCCAAGAACCTGTTCGCGGTGATCGCCCGCCTCCAACAGGATCTGGGCGTGACGCTGGAGGTGCGCGCCGCCTGATCGGCGCCGGCGCCGAGCGAGGGGCCCCCGAGGAGGTTGGATATCCCGCGCGGACCTCGCCCCCTATTCCCCAGCGTACGCGGGTCGCGGTCGCCCTGCCCCACTTCGCGGAGGAGGATCGGAAATCCGCGATCGTTCCGGCTTAAAACCCAGGTGGGTCGCGTCCGTCCACGCTCAGAAGCCGAGCCTGAGGGTGGTTCCGAGGAGGCGGCCGGGCTCGGCGCCGGCGGCGACGCCGTGAAGAACGGGGATGTGGCCGTCGTTGTCGCACACGAAGCCGGCCG
>JALYTR010000089.1 GCA_030854165.1 Pseudomonadota bacterium
GATGCCGCTTCAGGTCGCCATCCAGATGGACCCCGTCGAGCGGGTCAACATCGACACCGACACCACCTTCATGCTGATGCTGGAGGCCCAGACCCGCGGACACGGCCTGTGGGTCTATGGCCCCGAGCGGCTGGCCCTGGAGGACGGCCGGGTGCTGGCGCGCGGCCGGCCGCTCAACCTGCGCGCCGTCAAGGGCGACCACCACAGCCTGGGCAAGATCGAGGTCCGCGACCTCTCGGACATGGACGTGGTGCTCATGCGCCAGGATCCGCCCTTCGACATGGCCTATATCACCGCGACCCACTTCCTGGAGACCATCCACCCGGCGACCCTGGTGGTGAACAATCCGGCCGAGGTGCGCAACGCGCCGGAAAAGCTGTTCGTCACCGGCTTTCCGGGCCTTCAGCCGCCTACCCTGATCACCAGCGATCCCGAGGCCATCGACGACTTCCGCGCCCGTCACGGCGACATGGTCTTGAAGCCCCTCTACGGCGGGGCGGGATCGGGGGTGGTGCGGCTCGCCGCCGACGATCCCAATCTGGACGCCCTGCTGGAACTCCACGCCATGATCGGCCGCGAGCCGGTGATCGCCCAGAAATTCATCCCCGCCGTGGCCGCCGGCGACAAGCGCATTCTCCTGGTGGACGGCGAGCCGGTGGGGGCCATCAACCGAATCCCCGCCGACGGCCAGGTCCGCTCCAACCTCGCCAAGGGCGGCCGCGCCGAGGCGGTGGAGCTGACCGCGCGTGACCACGAAATCTGCGACGCCATCGGCCTGGAGCTCAAGGACCGGGGCCTGCTCTTCGTCGGCATCGACGTGATCGGCGACTACCTCACCGAGATCAACGTCACTTCGCCCACCGGGGCTCAGCAGCTCAAACGTTTCGGCGGGGCCGACGCGGCGGTGCGGCTGTGGGACAGGATCGAGACGATACGGGGGGTGGTGTAGGGTCGCGCGACGTCACACCCCCGTCACGCTTTCGCACAAAGTTCCACTTTTGTTCTTGATCCGGGGCGCCGCTTGTGTTCCGAGTGTGGACGATCTTGTGGGCAACGGGGACGAAGCGCATGGCCGCGCGAGTGGTGTCGGTGGCGTTCGAGGGGGTCGAGGCCCGGCGGGTGGACGTCGAGGTCCAGATGGTCGGCGGCTTTCCCGCCTTCGTGGTGGTGGGCCTGGCCGACAAGGCGGTGGGCGAGGCGCGCGAGCGGGTGCGCGCCGCCTTCGCGGGGCTGGGTTTGGCCCTGCCGCCCAAGCGGGTGGTGGCCAATCTCGCCCCGGCCGATCTTCCCAAGGAAGGCAACCACTACGACCTGCCCATCGCGCTGGCGCTGATGGCGGTGATGGGCATCATCCCGCAGGACGCCCTGGACGGCTGGGCGGCGATCGGCGAGCTTAATCTCAACGGCGAGATCGCCCCGGTGGAGGCTGCGTCGCCCGACGCGGGTCGCATCCGAACGGCGTCCAGGAGGGATGCGGATGCGGAGCCGGCCGGCGAGCAAAGGGTGGGTGAGCGGCGGGTGGGCGTTTACGGGATGTGATCGGCGCCGAATTGCAGGAAATACAAATTTTCTGTATGGTTGTCCCGGGAGCCGCGGATGAAAAGCTATTCCACCTCCGACCTCGTCCGCGCCGTCGGCGACGTCACCCACGCCGCGGTCACAGAGCCGGTGGTCATCACCCATCATGCCAAGCCGAGATACGTCCTGATGTCGATCGCCGCCTATGAGCGCCTTGCCAAGGCGCCGGGCGATCCGCGCCGCGCCTGGCGCGCCGGGGAGGCCCCGTCCGAACTCGCCGAGAGGCTGCTCGCCGCCGTCGATGAAACGATGGCCGGACTGGAGCCGGATGACGCCCCTTGAACTTCCGCAACCCGGCGCCGTCATCGACTATCCACATCTGTGGGTGCGAGAGCGAGACGTGGGAGAAACGAAGGACGCAAAACCCGTCCGACCTGTGTCGTGGTGAGCCTGTCGAATGCGTTCGGCGAACATCTCGTGGCGCTGCTGGCGATCACCAGCCAGTCGCCACGCGATCTCGGCGCCGCGGTTGAGGTTCCGGCGCTGGAGCTTCGACGCGCCGGCCTTGCCGGTCACCGCCGCGCCTGGGTGATCATCGACGAGTTCAACACCGACATCCTGGAGCGATCTTGGTACTACGCCCCGAACTCCGCGCGCGGCGCCTTCAGCCCAGCCTTCCTCGGACAAATTCTCAAAGCCCTCCCCTCGACCCTCGCACGGCGGCGCCTATTCGCGTATTATCAGCAGTATTGCTGGACGTAGTATCCGGAAGGGACAAACCAAACCTTTTCAAGCCCGCGCTGGTTGGGCCAATGCCGCTTTGAGAGGATCTAGCCAGGGTTCGTAGTTGCGCCATTGGTCCAGGGCGCCACGGAAGATCGGGCCGCGCACCTGTTCGGCGCTTGGCGTGGAGACGGCGCGTTCGGTTTCCCAGAAGCGCAGGCACGAAGGTTCGAACGGCAGGCCGCAATAATCGAGCAGCCGGCGCACTTCGGTCTCCGTATCCTCCACCAGGCGCTCATATTCCAGGAAATGGATGTGGCGGGGCATCGCGGATGCGTAGTGGTCCATAAGGCCTACATACTCGCTGTAATAGCGGCCCAGATCGTGCAGGTCATAGGTAAAATCGGCGCCATCCGTCAGAACCTGCTTGAACATGGCGAAGCAGGCGGCCATCGGTTCGCGGCGCACGTCGATGATCCTGGCGTGCGGCAGGATCAGGCGGATCAAGCCAGCTTCCAGCCAGTTCCACGGACCCTTATCGACAAAATAGGGGCGATCGGTCTTGCGATAGGCGCGCGCCTCCTCAAGATAGCGGTCGCCAAGCGCCGCCAGCCGCTCCGGCGTCAGGTCCAGCACGCAGTCCGGGTAGGCGTTCGTCGTCAGCATTCGGCGGCTGAGCGCCAGATCGCGCCTTATGTCGAGGATCAACGGCAACTCGCGTGTGCCTTCCACCTGGCTGTGGCTGGCGAGAATCTGTTCCACGAGCGTGGAGCCCGCGCGTGGCATGCCGACAACAAAAATGGGCGTGGGGACGGACGAAGTGGGCGGCGGCGCGGCGCGCTTCGACAGGGTTTGCGCCGTGTAGACGCGTTTGCGGCTACGCACCCGCTCGACGTACTCATCCTCGCTATGGGCTTCGCCGCGAGCCAGGAAGAAGCCGCGAAACAGTCGCGCGCCGTCGCGATAGGCGGCGAAGCTGGCGGCGAAGTCCCCGGCCCGCTCCAGCGCCTGGCCGAGCGCGTAATAGATATACATGCGCTTGGAGGGGTCCAGACCCGGCTCCCCAAGGCGGGCGCGCATGGCGGCCACGTCGGCCTCGCTCAGAGTTCTGCTCTTGAGGTCGGCCAGACCCCAATAGGCCTCGCCCATGGCCGGCGAAATTTCCAGGGAGGTGCGAAAGGCGCGAGCGCTGTCGTCCGGCCTGCCGACACTCTGCAGCAGCTGGCCGTAGCCGTACCAAAATTGCGCGTTGCGCGGATGTTCACGCACGAGCGCCTCGGTCACCGCCAGGGCGGCCGTGAGGTCGCCGACGTTTCTCAGCGCATCGGAATGGATGGCGCGGTAGTCGGGATTCTGGGGCGCCTGTCGCACCAGGATTGTGGTCTCACCCAGCGCGCGGACGAAATAGCTACGGTTCGTGAGCATGACGGCGAGTTCCGCGCGCGCGGTATCGCAATAGGGCGAGAGTTCGAGCGTGCGTTCCAGCAGGCTCAGCGACGTCGCCTCGTCGCCGTCCTGCCATTCGAGACGCGAGAGCAGGTGAGCGGCCGCCGCGTCGGTCGGGTTTTTCAGCAACTGTCCGCGCAACAGGTCCATCTGGCCGGCGCGGTCCATGCCGGCGAACCGTTGGTGCAAGGCATGCTCGGCGGCTTTCAATTGCGTCGGCGTACGCGGGTCGTGCGTCGGCCGCCACTTTGGCGCCTCGCCCGCGCACCGGTCGGCGGCGGCGCTGGCGTCATCGGCCTCCTTGTCCTTGCCGGCCAGGCGAACGAATTCGGCCAGCTTGCGCCAAGCGCCGGGGTGCCCCGGTACCCGCGCGGTGATCGTACGCAACTGTTCGATCGCATCTTCGTGCATACTCATCGCGCCGAGCGTCAGGGCATAGTCGTAGCCCGCCGGCTGCGGCGCGGCGGCGGCGACGGTTTCCGCCTCGGCTAAAGCCTCCTTCAGCGGTCCAAGCCAGGCCTCGAACTTGCGCCACTGCTGCAAGGCGTCGCGGAAAATTGGCCGGCGCACCTGCTCGGCGCTGGGCGTCGCTACGGCGCGGCTGTTTTCCCAGAAGCGCAGGCAGCCTTCCTCGAAGGGCAGCCCGCAATAGTCGAGCAGGCGGCGGATTTCGGTTTCCGTGTCCTCCACCAGGCGTTCGTAGGACAGGAAATGGATGCGGCCGGGCATCACGCCATCGTAGTGGGCCATCATCCCGACATAGTGCGTATAGTATTGGGCAAGATCATTGAAATCGTTGGAAAATGTGGCGTCATTCGCCAGCATCTGCTTGTACATGGCGAAGCAGGCGGCCATGGGTTCGCGCCGAATGTCGATGATTTTCGCATGCGGCAGGATCATCTCGATGAGGCCGGCGTCCAGCCAGTTCCACGGCCGCTTGTCGACGAAGTAGGGACGGTCCGTCCTGCGGTAGGCGGCGGCCTCTTCGATATAACGCGCGCCCAATTCCGCCAACTTCGGCCCGGTCAGATCGCTCACACATTCCGGGTAGGCATCCGCGGTCAGGAGCCGCCGGCTGAGCGAGAGGTCGCGCGTGATGTTGCCCAGCACCGGCAATTCCAAGGTGGCTTCCACCAGACTGTGGCTGGCGAGAATCTGCTCCACTAGGGTGGATCCGGCCCGCGGCATGCCCAGCACGAAAATCGGTGTGCTATCGGGCTTTGCCGCTGGCGACGCGCGCGCCGCCAGCGCTGGCGCCGAAAATACCGCGCGGCGCCGACGTACCTGGTCAGCGTCCTGGATCGGATTGTAGACCTCGTCTCCGCTGGCGGCGATCTCCCGCGCCAGCGCGGCGCCGGCCTCATAGGCGGCGAAGCCGCCGGCGAGATCGCCCGTCTGCTCCAGCGCCTGACCCAGCGCATAGTGCATCAGCATTCGGCTGGGTTTGTCCTGGCCGACGTCGCTCAGATGCACGCGCATGGCGGCGATATCATCCGCGGTGAGAAAGCCGCCGCGCAATTCGGCCAGGCCCCAGTAGGCCTTGCCCATGCCCGGCTGAAGTTCGAGGCAGGCGCGGAATTCCCGCACGCTGTCCTCGCGGCGGCCGGCGAAATGCAGCGCTTGCGCGTAGACGCAACGAAAACGCACGCGCGTGGGCTCTTCGCGGATCAACTGCTCCATGATGGGAATGGCGCCCTCCAGGTGGCCAATGGCGCGCAACGCATCGGCGTGCAGCGCGCGGTAGGTGACGCTCGCCGGCGCCAGGGCGACGAGGCGGGCGGTTTCGGCCACCGCGCGGGCCGCCTCGCTCAGGGCGCCCAAAATCTGCGCCAGGTCCGCGCGGGCGCCCTCATAGACGGGCGCGAGATCCAACGCCCGTTCGAACAGGGCGCGAGCGGTCGCCAAGTCGCCGCGGCGCCATTCCAGGCGCGCCAGCAGGCGCATGGCGGTCACGTCGGTTTCGTGGCCACCCAAATGATCGCGCAACGATTTCAACTGCTCCGGGGGCGCCGCGATCTCGGCCATGCGCTTGCGCAGAGCCTGCTCCGCGGCGTCAATCTCCGCCGGAGCGCGCCTGTCCGCGGCTGGAGGCCATGTGGCTTGCTGATTTGCGGCGCGCGCGGCCGCGGCCTCCGCCTCCTCGTCCTTGCCGGCCAGGCGCAGAAGCTCCGCGAGCTTCCGCCAGGCGGGCCCATGGCCGGGCGCGCGAGCCGTCACATTGAGCAGGGCCTTGGTGGCCGCCTCGCGAAAGCCCATGGCGGCGAAGGTGAGCGCCCGCTCGTATATCCGGGGCGGCGGCGGCGCGACGGTGACGACAGGGGGCGCGCCCAAAGAGGCCGATGTCGGTGTCCACGCCATATGTCTTTCCTTAAAACCTCGAGAGGCTAAAGCCTGGATGGCTCAAGCCTCGGCTGGGCGGTCGAGGGATTCCCTGAGCGGGCCCAGCCAGGGTTCGAAGTTGCGCCATTGTTCCAGGGCGTCGCGGAAGATGGGCCGGCGCACCTGTTCGGCGCTTGGCGTGGAGACGGCGCGCTCGGTTTCCCAAAAGCGGAGGCAACTCTCGTCGAAGGGAAGGCCGCAATAGTCGAGCATGCGACGGATTTCGCCTTCGGTGTCCTCCACCAGCCGTTCGTAACGCACATGATGGATACGGCCGGGGAGAACGGACTCCCAATGCTCCATCAGGCTCACATAGTTGGAATAGTACTGGCCAAGATCGTCAAGGTCGTAGGAAAAGGCGGCGTCGTGCGGCAGAACCTGCTTGAACATCGCGAAGCAGGCGGCCATCGGCTCGCGACGTATGTCGATGATCTTGGCGTGCGGCAGGATCAGGTGGATCAAGCCGGCGTCAAGCCAGTTCCACGGCCGCTTGTCGATGAAATACGGGCGATCGGTTGTCCGATAGTCGCCCGAGCGTTCGATGACCCGGGCGCCGAGCGTGGCCAGCTCGTCTCGCGTCAATTCCAGGATACGCTCTGGATAGGCATCTCGAGCCACCAGCATCCGACTGGCCGCCAAGGCGCGCGTAATGTCGCCGATCAGCGGCAGTTCGCGTGTGCCTTCGACCTGGCTGTGGCTGGCGAGAATTTGTTCCACCAGCGTTGAGCCGGCCCGCGGCATGCCGACGATGAAGATCGGCGTGCAGCCCGTCGCCGCCGGGACCGGCTTCAGTTGTTGCTCCAGGTGCTCGCGGCTGAACACCGCCTTCATGCGCCGCACCCGATCGGTGGCCTCGGCTTGGTCGTGCCCTTTGCCGCTCTGGTCGGCGAGGCTGCGAAATAGACTCGCGCCCTCCTCGTAGGCGGCGAAGCTGGCGGCGAAATCGCCCGCCCGTTCCAGGGTGTGGGCCAGGGTGTAGAGCATATGCATGCGGCTGTTGGAGTCTAGCGCGCCGTCTTCCAGCTGAAGGCGAATGGCGGCGATATCAGCTTTCGTGATGAACCTGCCCTTCAGGTCGGCCAGCCCCCAGTAGGCCTCGCCCATGTCCGCCCGCAGTTCGAGGCATTTGCGGAACGCCTGCTCGCTTTCGTAGCGGCGGCCCACGATATGCAGCGCCTGCGCATAGGCTTTCCAGTATCGCGGCTCGCGCGGGTCTTCGCGAAGCAGGCCGGTCAGAACATCGACCGCGTCGTGGACCTTACCGGTGTGGATCAGAGCATAGGCGTGCAACATGCGGTACCGCGGGTTACGCGGCGCATGCTCCAGTAAGTGTTGGGTCTGTATCGCGGCCGCCGCGGCCAGGGAGGGTCGCTCGATCAGCGATTGGGCATAATCCTCGCGCGCGCCGGTATAGCCGGGGCAAACGTCCAGCGCCCGTCGCAGCAGGCCCCACGCCGTCACGGTGTCGCCCGCGCGCATCTCCAGGTTCGCCAGCAAGCGCATCGCCGCCACGTCCCAAGGATGGGCGACCAGGCGATCGCGCAGCGCCGTCATGGCGCCGCCCGGCGTCGTCGTCGCCTCCAGCATGTCGCGCAGCTTGTGTTCGGCCTTTTCCGGCCGCCCCGGCCGGCGTTCGGCTGGGGCCTTGTTCGATTGGGCGGTCGTGGCAAACGCGCGTTCCGCCGCCGCTTGCGCCGCGTCGGCCTGCGCATCTTCGGCGGCGAGGCGCAGCAGTTCGGCCAGTTTGCGCCACGCGGCCGCGTGGTCGGGCGCGCGCGCGGTGCAGTCGCGCAGCGCTTCGATGGCGGCGGTGTGGAACCCCATCGCGGCGGTGGTCAGGCCGACCTCGTAGAGGTGGGCTGGCGGGAGCAGCGACGCCTCTTCCTGGGCCCGCGGGGCTGCCGGCTCCTGGTCGATCGGGGAGGGCGCCAGAACAAGGGGC
>JALYTR010000459.1 GCA_030854165.1 Pseudomonadota bacterium
GCTTGGTAGAGCCCGACATCACGGCCTTCTTCGGCGCGGTCCTTCGTCTCATAGACCAGGGGCTCCGCGCCCTCGATGAATGCGAGCCGATGGCAGGACGTCGCCAAGGCCCGGGCGGCCGGCCGCAGGATGGCCGTGTTGGTCACGACGCGGAATTGACGGGGCTGCGCGCTCGGCCGCGGATCCAGGGAGGCGGCCATCCTGGCCAGTTGCGCCAGATCGTCGGCGGCCTGGACGTCGATCGTCGCCGGGGAGGCGTTCTCATCCCTGTCGATCACCAGGAGGCCGGTCTCGACGCTCGTGCCATGCTTGGCGTAGGCGCGGCCCGGGAAGGCGATCGCAGCCACCAGGCGACCGCGGCGCGCGAGCGAGGCCAGGGTCGCGCGGTCCTGAAAGAGGCGGGTCGGAACGATGGCGGAGAGCCGCCCGCCTTCGGCGAGGCAGGCGAGGCCCGCCAGAAGGTGCGGCTCCAGATGCTGGTAGGGGGGGTTGGCGACGACCGCGTGGAAGCTGCCGGAGGATGTCAGCAGATCGGGCAGCAGCACGGCGTCATGGCGCGTGCGGGCGCAAAGTGGGAACAGCCCGTCGAGCAGACCCGCGCGACCCGGGGCGATCTCGTTCACTTCGACCGTGGCCCCGCAGGCCTGCGCTATGGAAGCGATCATGCCCGTGCCGGCCGAGGGCTCGAGCACGAGATCGCCGCCGCGAATCTGAGCCGCCGCGACGGCGACGGCGGCCAACTCGGGCGGCGAGGAGAACTGGTCCAGAGCCACCTGTTCTTCGCTGCGGCGGGTGTGGGTGAGGGTGAGGCTGTTCAGGGTCGCCAGAAGGGCGGCGATTTCCGCGGGCGCATCCTCGAGCCTGGAGACCTGGGGAGCGAGGCGGCGAACCTGCAGGACGACCGCGGCCTCGATCGCGTCGTAGGCGTCGCGCCACGACCAGCAGCCCTCTGCGTCGGTTCCGCCGAAGCTCATGGTCATTGTCGCCGAGACGAGCTTGCGATCGAGGGCGCGTGACCTCGCCAGGTGTGGGGTCAGGGCGCGAGCGGCCGCCAGGATGTTGGCCGGCTTGTCCAGGGGCGTGAGCACGTCGAACAGCGTCAGCGAGGCGTTCATGGTGGGCGGGTCCAGCTCGCCTGAGGGCGCAGGGCGCATCCCTCCGGTCCCCTAAGGCTCGCGAAGCTGAGCTCCACGCCTTCCTTCTCCGAGGGCGGCCCCGATCGCCGAGCGGGTCGAGGGTCAGGCATCGTCCCTGCCCTCGCCAGCCGCGGACGAAAGGCCCGCCCCCAGGTGGGAGCGGGCCTCGCGCGGTCAGACAAAACCGCCTTCCCCGCTGTCGGCCTCTCTAAGCGGCGCTTCCGGCGTTCCGCTCGGCTTCCGGGGCCGTGCCGGCCTCCTCCGCGCGCTCCTCAGGATCCTGTGGGACTTCGGCGATCGGCGCCGAGGGCCACGCGAGGCTCGCCGGCGCCCACTGCCGCTCCGCCGCCGCGCTGGCGACGAACGTCACCAGTTCGTCCTTCTTCAGGCAAGCGGCGCGGGCGTCATCGACCCCCATCTCCACCAACAGCCCGTGAAGCTGCTTCTTGCCGTGGCGGGCGAGGTAGGACTCGTCGGGCGTCCAGTGCTGGGCGATGTCATAGCCGCACAGATCCGCCAGCTCCGCCGCCTCCGCGCGGGCAGCGTGCCGGATCCTGTCCTTGCGGGGCTCGCGCAGGTCGAGGGTCAGGGCGACGAGTTCCGCGAGGAGGGCCGTTCGCTCGCCAAAGGCGAGGGTTTCGACCCACGGGATCGGGCGCAGCCCCGAGGCGACGTAGAGATCCCTGCGGATGGCGATCCGCGCCCGCACATCTCCGTCCAACGGGTCGATCGGCTTGGACCCTAAGTTGCTGTATCCCGTCGCCCGCAGGCAAAGAGCCGTATCCCCGCTGTAGATCTGCGTTCCCAGGCCCACTGTCGTGAACAAATGCGCGACGATCGCCGTCAAGGCCGCGCCGGGGTTGTCGGCCAGATCACGTATCAAGCCGCGGGTGGCGACGTAGGTCTGGGTCTCGTGGAGGAGGTTGGAGCGTCCTTCCACATCGACGTTGGCCTCGGGGACTTCCACCAGGCGCCCCACCGGCGAATAGTCGTCGCCGCGGTGCGCGGACTGGCCATCCTCCGAGTCCTCGCCGTCGCTGTCGTCTCCATCGACGTGCTGCGTCGGCGCCGCGGGCGCCAGGAAGAAGGCGGCCGTGAGGCCCTGTCTGCTACTCGGCGAGAAGATGACGGCGCCCAGCCTGCGATCGCCCAGCGGCGCGGACGCGATCTCGAGCTCGGCCTGAAGGATCGGGAAGAGAACCGCGTCGATATCCGCCGTGAGCAGATCCTCCGCCGTCAATTCGTTCACCAG
>JALYTR010000090.1:0-627 GCA_030854165.1 Pseudomonadota bacterium
CCTATGAGTGGCGCGGGCCGGTGGAGGCGTCGCCGCCTCAGATCGCCGCCGAACCGGAGATCGACGCGGCCTCGGTAGTCTCGATGACGACCTCACCCCCGCCGCTGCCGCCGGAGCCGGCCGCGCCGACGGTGACACCGGGGCCCGCGACGGCCGAGCAGGATATCTGGGTTGAGCTGGACGCCGCGCCGGAAAAGCCGGCCAAGGCGCGCCGGCCCAGGGCGCGGGGCCGAAGCAAGGCCGAATCGGCGCCGTCCGAGGCGAAGCCCGTCGAACCGGCCAGCGAAGTGGTCACCGAGGTGGAAATCGACGCCGCGCCTCTTTCCTCCCCGGCCGAAGTGATCGTCCTGGCCACCGCCAACGAGCCGCCCGCCCCGGCCAAACCCGATCCGGCCGAAATCCAGACCGCGCCAGCCGCTCCCAAGCGAGGCTGGTGGCGGCGGGGAGCGTGAAGGGGGAGCAAGACAGCGGCGTGATTGAACCGTCGGGCACGGGGTCCTAAGGTGGAGGGCGCGGGGGCGAGACGGAGATATCTCTTGAGCGCCGCAAAGCCGCTTGGCCTTCTTCGCGCCGCCGTGAGCACGCTGGCGCTGGCGGCGGCGCCGCCGGCGGCGTTTGCGCAATCCC
>JALYTR010000090.1:637-7954 GCA_030854165.1 Pseudomonadota bacterium
GCACGCCGCCAAGCCGTTGCGCCTCGTTCGCGCCGCCGTGGGCGCCCTGGCGCTGATCGCGCCGGCGGCCGCGCCGGCCCAATCCCAGCCCAGCGTCTCGATCATCCGCGACACCGAGATCGAGGAAATCCTCCATCACGAAGCCGACCCGATCTTCGTCGCGGCCGGGCTCGATCCCAAGAACGTCCAGATCCACATCATCGGCGACAAGGAACTGAACGCCTTTTCGGCCGGCGGCCTGCAGCTCTTTCTCAACACCGGCCTGATCATCGAGACCAAGAGCCCCAACCAGCTCATCGGGGTCATCGCCCACGAAACCGGCCACATCGCCGGCGGCCACATTGCCCGCTCGGGGGCGGCCGGCCACGCGGCGCTAGGGCCCATGATCCTGGGGATCGGCCTTGGCATACTGGCCGCCGCCGCCGGTTCGCCCGACGCCGCCGCCGGCCTGGTGTTCTCGTCGGGCTATTTCGCCGAGATCTCCATGCTGGGCTATTCGCGCGAACAGGAAGCGCGCGCCGACCAGGCGGCGGTGACCTATCTTGAGAAGGCCGGCGAATCGGGCCGTGGCCTGGTCGATTTCTTCAACAATTTCCGCTATCAGGAAGTGTTCGACGACGAGAAGAAATATCCCTTCTTCCGCGATCACCCGCTCACCGACGACCGCATCCAGGCGCTGGCCGCGCGGGTCGAGCAGCAGCCGCACGCCGGGGCGGTCGATTCGCCCCAGGCCATCGCCGAGCACGCCATCATGAAGGCGAAGCTGAAAGGTTTCCTCAACGGGCCGGGCCAGACCCTGATCGAGTATCCCGACACCGACCAGTCCTTTCCCGCCCGCTACGCCCGCGCCATCGCCTATTACAAGGAAACAGAGACCGACAAGGCGATCACGGCGATCGACGCCCTGATCGCGCAGCAGCCCACCGATCCGTATCTCTGGGAACTCAAGGGGCAGGTGCTGTTCGAGGCGGGGCGGACCAAGGAGGCCGAACCGGCCCACCGCAAGTCGGTCGAACTGAAGCCCGACGCGCCTCTTCTGCGGATCAACCTGGGCCAGACCCTGATCGCCCTGAACGATCCAGCCCGCCTCGACGAGGCGATCGGCGACATCCGGCGCGCCCTTGGCGAGGAGCCCGACAACGCGCTCGCCTGGCGGCTGCTGTCGCAGGCCTATGACAGCAAGGGCGACGGCGGCATGGCCCGTCTGGCGGCGGCCGAGGAGAACTTCTATCTGGGCCAGATGCTCGAAGCGCGCACCTTCGCCGTCCATGCCAAGGAACTTCTAAAAAAGGACACCCCCGAATGGCGACGCGCCAACGACATCATCCTGGCTTCCAAGCCGACCCCCGACCAGCTCAAGGCGATCGGCGGCGTCGGATGAGGCGGCTCGCGCCGGTGGGCGTCGGGGTTCTCGCGGCCGCCGCCGTGGGCGCCTGCGGCGGGGCGGGGGCGAACAACAGCGACGACGCCTTCGGGGCGAAGGTGCGCGCCTATCTGCTGGCCCATCCCGAGGTGGTCCAGGAGGCGGCGCAGCGGCTGCAGGTGAAGGCCGACGCCGACGAGGCGGCCCAGGAGCAGAAGGCGCGGGCCGACCTGCCTCTCCTGCGCGGCCAGATCGAGCGCGATCCGCGCGACTTCGTGGCCAATCCGGCCGGCAAGATCACGGTCACCGAGTTCTACGACTACCGCTGCCCCCATTGCGCCAACGCCGCGCCCAAGGTGCTGGCCCTGATCGCGGCCGACCCCGACGTGCGCTTCGTGTTCAAGGAGATGCCGATCTTCGGCGCGACCTCGCAACGCGCGGCGCGCGCCGCCCTGGCGGTGAAGAAGGCCGGTGGCGACTATCTGGGCGTCTATCGGACGCTGATGGCGACCCACCCCCTCGACGACATCGCCATCGACCGCATCGCCCTGGCCAAGGGCGCGAAGGCGGCCGACATCGCCGTGAACCGCGCCGCCGACGCCCAGCTCGCCGACACCACGGCGCTGTTCACCAAGCTCTCCCTGGGCGGCACGCCGGCCTTCATCGTCGGCGATGAGATCGTCTATGGCGAGGACATGGAGGCGCTCGCCAACGCCATCGCAAAGGCGAAGGGCCGCGGCGCGTAAGGGAGGACGAAGCCCCCTACTCCTCCCGCCCCGGCAGCTCCATGGGCGTCGCCTCGTGGCCGGCGACCAAGATTCCCTTGCCAAGCTTGGAATGCCACATGCCGTAGGCGAAATAGATCACGATGCCGACGGCGAGATAGACGAGGAAGAAGTTGCGGGTCACCGCGCCGGCCATGAGGCTCATCAGCAGAACCAGGCACATGAGGGCGCCCAGGATCGGGGTGACCGGGAAGAGCGGCGTCCTGAAGGGGCGGACGAGGCCGGGGCTGGAAAAGCGCAGATAGATCACCGTGACGCAGACCAGGGCGAAGGCGGCCAGGGAGCCGACGTTGGTGAGGTCGGAGAGGGCGGCGAGGGACAGGAAGCCCGCCGCGCCACAGGCCGCGACGCCGACGATGATGGTATTGATCCACGGCGTCCTGAAGCGCTTGTGCACCGCGGCCAGGGAAGCCGGCAGCAGGCCGTCGCGCGACATGGTGTAGAAGATGCGCGTCTGGCCGTAGAGCAGCACCAGCATGACGCTGGAAAGGCCGGCGATCGCCCCGATCTTCACCAGGATGGCGAACCAGGGCAGGCCGATCTGGTTGACGGCGGTGGCCAGGGGGGCGGGATTGTCCAGGGAAGCGTAGGGGACGATGCCGACCAGAACGGCCGAGGTGGCGATATAGAGGACGGTGCAGATGACCAGGGCGCCCAGAATGCCGATCGGCATGTCACGGGCCGGATTGCGCGATTCGGCCCCGGCGGTGGAGACGGCTTCGAAACCCAGATAGGCGAAGAAGATCACCGCGGCGGCGTGGATAACCCCGCCGATGCCGTAGCGCGAATGGCTGGCGCCGGTGATCACGTCCCACAGCGCCCGGCCGAGCTGGTGCCAGATATCCATGGGCGTGCCGGGAGGCGGGGCGGGAATCTGGGCAGGGATGAGCGGCGACCAGTGGGCCGGGTTCACATACCGCGAACCAATGCCGATGAAGGCGATGACCACCGTCAGCTTGATGGCGACGATGATGTTGTTGGCGGTGGCGGACTCCGAGACGCCCACCGTCAACAGGGTGGTCACCGCGGCGATCACCACGATGGCGGGCAGATTCAAGATCCCGGTGGCGACCACCACGCCGGCCTGGTTCCTCACCAGTTCCCCGGGCGCGGCGGTCAAGGCGGGTGGGATCGCGATGTGCAAGTCTTGCATCAGGCTGACGAAATAGCCCGACCAGCCCACCGCGACGGTGGACGCCGCCAGACCATATTCCAGCAGCAGGAGCAGGCCCATGATCCAGGCGGCCCCCTCGCCCATGGAGGCGTAGGTGTAGGAATAGGCCGAGCCGGAGACCGGCAGGGCCGAGGCGAGCTCGGCGTAACAAAGGGCGACCAGGGCGCAGAGAATGCCGGTGATCACGAAGGAGATCATGATCGCCGGGCCGGCGAACTGCGCCGCCGCCCGTCCGGTCAACACGAAAATGCCGGTGCCGATGATGCAGCCGATGCCGAGCAGGACCAGATTGAGGGCGCCCAGGGACCGCTTCAGTTCACTGTGCTCGAGCTCGCTCTGGATCTGGGCGACGGATTTGCGCAGGAAGATGCGCCCAAGGCCCATGCCAACGCCTGAAACACTCGCCATGCGGCTTTTCCCTCCACCCCACCGCCCGGACATCTTTCCGAGTCAGCGCAACGCTAGCGGCTGGATCGCGATCCGGCAATGACCTCGCGCGCGACAAAGAGCCCGGTCGGCGACGAGGCGCGAGCGGCGTGTGCGATATTGCGCCGGGGCCAACGCGTCTCTAACGTCCCCGGCAAGGTCGAGGGCGGCCGAAGCCCGGCGCCAAAAGGGGGATAACGCCAAATGACCGCTGAACCCGCGCGCCGCGGAAACAGGCTGCTGATCCGCAAGTCGGTCGATCAGGTCCAGCGGGAGGCGGCCGGCCAGCATCTGAAGCGCACCCTGGGCGCGGTCAATCTGGTCTTCCTGGGAATCGGCTGCATCATCGGCGCGGGGATCTATGTGATCACCGGAAACGCCGCCGCTGAATTCGCCGGTCCGGCGGTGCTGCTGTCCTTCGTGGTCGCCGGGCTCGCCTGCGTCTTCGCCGGACTTTGCTACGCCGAACTGGCCTCGGCCATGCCGGTCGCCGGTTCGGCCTACACCTACAGCTACGCCACCCTGGGCGAGGTGTTCGCCTGGATCATGGGCTGGCTGCTGGTGCTGGAATACGGCGTCTCGGCGGCCGTCGTGGCGTCGGGCTGGTCGGGCTATGTGGTGAGCCTGCTCAAGGAATTTCACGTGGTGATTCCGATCCAGTTCACCAGTTCCCTGGTTCAGTCGGTAACCACCCCCCACGGCCTGGTCTTCAGCGTGACCCACAATCTCAACCTCGTCGGCGCGGCGGGCATTCTGGGCGTCGCGGCGCTTCTGGTTCGAGGCGTTTCGGAATCCGCCTCGGTCAACAACGTCATCGTGTGCATCAAGGTCGGAATTCTGGTCCTGTTCGTCGCGGTCGGCGTGTTTTTTGTCCATCCGCACAACTGGACGCCGTTCATTCCGCCAAGCGAGGGCGGATTCACATATGGGGTGAAGGGGATCTTCCGCGCCGCCTCGGTGATCTTTTTCGCTTATGTGGGATTCGAGGCGGTATCGACGGCGGCCGGCGAGGCGAAAAACCCGCAGCGCGACATGCCGATCGGCATCCTGGGCTCCCTGTTCATCTGCACCATACTTTACATGGCGGTGGCCGCGGTGCTGACCGGGGCGGTGCCCTTTCGGCAACTGGGCGTGGCCGCGCCCCTGGCCCTGGCGGCCGACACCATGCACCTGCCGTGGTTCTCCTTCCTGATCAAGGTCGGCGCGGTCGCCGGCCTCACCTCGGTGATGCTGGTTCTTACTTACGGCCAGTCCCGGGTGTTCTACGCCATGGCGCGGGACGGACTGCTGCCGGCCACCTTCTCGCGGCTGCACGCCACGTTTCGCACCCCGTGGATAGGCACCATTGTGCTGGGAGGGCTGATCGCCGTGACGGCCGCCCTGCTGCCGATCACCATCCTGAACGACCTGGTGAGCCTGGGGACCGCTTTCGCCTTCGGCATCGTCTGCCTGAGCGTGATGTATCTGCGCACCGCGCGGCCGGCGATGACGCGGCCCTTCGGCGTGCCTCTGGGCGGCGCGCTCGCGCTACGGTGGACCGTCGTCATGGGCACGACGGCGATCGCACTCATCCTGCTCGCGGTTTTCACCGTCCTGTTCAATTCGAAGTGGACCGGCTGGGGGGCGGCGATCACGGTGATCGTCGGCGCGACGTGGCTGGCTCTGAGCTGGAAGACGCGATCCGACCGGCTTTGGGTGGGTCCCGTCCCCATACTGGGAATCGTCGGCGCGGTGTTCATGGCCGAACCCCTCATCGAGGACATCATCGAAAGCGCGATGCGCGGCGATCGCATCCCGGCGACGATTCTGGTCTGCTACATCGCCTTGGGGGCGGCTATCTATCTGGCCTACGGCCTGTCGCACTCGCGCCTCGCCAAGGGCCTGGACGTTCTCGACGACGGCTTTCTGCCCACGCCGATGGAGGCGGCGGTCCACGGAGTTCATGAGGGTTAGGCCGGCCCCCCTCAATGCCCGATCAGGCCCGACAGGATGTTGATCCCCAGCGCCAGGACGGCGGTGTTGTAGAAGAACGAGGTGACCGCGTGGGCGGTGACCAGGTTGCGCAAGGCCGTGGTCTGGACGCCGGGATCGGAGACCTGGGCGGTGGCGCCCACGCACACGGCCAGATAGGCGAAATCGAGATAGGTGCGCGGCGGATCGCCGGGAAAGAGAAAGCCGCCGGTCGGTCCGCGCGCCGCGAGGCTCTGGAAATGACGATGGGCGTAGTGGGCCAGAAAGACCGACTGAAGCACCGCCCATGAGCTGAGCAAGGTCAGGCCGGCCAGGGCGTTAACCAGGTTGCGGGCCCCCGCGCCCAGGCCCTTGACCGAGAGCAGGGCGGCGACGATGCCGGCCAGGGACGCCGCGATGGCCACGATCACTAGCGTCAGGAGGACGCCGCGCCCCTCGTCCTGGCGGGCGGCGCGTTGACGAACTCCTGCTTCGTCGGCGGTGATAAATACCGTCCAGACGGCGATCAGATAGACCGCCGCGCCGGCGTTCCAACCGACGAGGGCCCTGGCCTGCGCCGGGACATGCAGGGCGCTCGCCGCCGCCCAGACCGCCGCCCCCGCCGCCACACCCAAGCCCAGTCGCCAATGAATCATCATGGTCGCTCCTTGCCCCAATATCCTAACGCCGATCGCGGCTTTGCGCCGCCCGTCGGCAACCCCGCGGCTTCCGATGAGTTAAGCCCTGCAAAAGGACCGTTGCACGATCCGCCACATTCAAGGAGCGCCCACGATGCAACCCTCGAACGAAGAGATTCGGCGGCCCAGCCGGCGGGGCTTCGCGGCCATGGATCCAGAACGCCGGCGAGAAATCGCCCGGCGCGGCGGGGCCAGCGTGCCATCGGAAAAGCGCAGCTTCGCCAAGAACCGCGACCTGGCCGCCGACGCCGGCCGGAAGGGCGGTTCGGCCTCACGCGGCGGCGGCCGGCGGCCGGGGCCGATCTAGCCACCCGCAAGCAGGAAGACAGCGAAGCCCGGCGTGGGGCTGACCCACCGGCTCGTCACCCGCCAGCCGGCCCGCGCGGCCAGATCGGCAAACCCTTCTTCGGAGTATTTGTAGGAATTCTCGGTGTGGATGGTCTCGCCGCGCACGAACGAGAAGCGGCGAGCGGCGGCGTGGGCGTGATGGGTCCGCAGGGCTTCGAGGTGCATTTCCAT
This sequence comes from Pseudomonadota bacterium, assembly GCA_030854165.1. Lineage (GTDB taxonomy): Bacteria > Pseudomonadota > Alphaproteobacteria > Caulobacterales > Caulobacteraceae > Acaudatibacter. The sequence continues at coordinate 7,553 of JALYTR010000090.1, forward strand.
CCTTCCTTCCAGACGGTTCCACACCGCGCGGTGGGCGAAGGCGGCGAGATCGAAATCACCCCCCAACTCGCGATTGATGCGTGAGAGCAGATTGAGGTTGAAGGCGGCGGTGACTCCTTCCGCGTCGTCGTAGGCGGCTGTAAGCGTCGCTTCATCCTTGGCCAGATCGACCCCGACGATGAGACTCGCTCCCGCGCCAAGAAGGCCTCGGATACGGGCCATCAAGGCCACGGCGGCGTCGGGGGCGAAATTGCCAATGGTCGATCCTGGGAAAAAGCCCACTTGAGGCGCGCGGTCCGTCGCGCCGGCGGGCGATTCTCCGGTGGTGAAGTCACCCAGCCTGGGCGTGACGATCAGGCTGGGATAGTCGCGTGAAATGGCCCTGGCGGCGGCGGTCAGGGC
>JALYTR010000460.1 GCA_030854165.1 Pseudomonadota bacterium
GCCCGCGACGATGGCGCGCCGCCGCCGGTGGATCTGGCCGCCGAACGGCGCAACGGCGACTTCGTGCGGCACCTGATTCGCGCCGGCGCCTTGCGGTGCGTGCACGACCTTTCAGACGGCGGCCTCGTCATCGCGGCGGCCGAGATGGCCCTGGCCTCGGACGTCGGCCTGACCCTCGACGCCACCAGCCGCGCCCACGCCCACGTCCTGCTCTTCTGCGAAGACCAGGGTCGCTATCTGGTCGCCACCGACGCGCCCGAAACCGTCGTCGCCGCGGCCTTGCGGGCGGGCGTCAACATCGCGCCGGTCGGGATCGCCGGCGGGATCGCCTTCGCCTCTGAGGGACTGTTCAGCATCCCGCTCGCCGATTTGCGCGAGGCGCATGAGGGTTGGATGCCGCGCTACATGGATCAGGCGTAGCAACCGCCGTTGGGGACCCTAAGGCGCTCCCGGCGCGATCCAGGCGACTCGGGAAAGAGCGATTGGCTCCCGCAGCGTCGCCTCCGCCGCTTTGCGGACGCCCTCGGGGGAAGCGGCCTCGCAGCCGCTCGCGTTAAGCGCCAGGCTGATCGGGCCGCTCGTCTGGCCCGGGCAGGCGAAAGCGGCGCCGGTGGCGCCGATCACGCGGCCCTCATCGTCACGCGCCAGCTTGATCAGGGCCAGATAGAGGTGACCGTCCGTCCCGTTGCCGACCTGGGCAATGACCGGGTTGTCGCCGGCCAGAAAGACCTCGGCGCGATAGCTATGGTCCAGGGCCGTGCCGCGAGGGCCGGGACGGGTGCGCACCACCACCGCCGATCCGCCGCTGATCCAGAACGGCGAGGCGCATGTGGGCCAGGCGGCGACGTCGATGCGGTTAGGCTTGTGGCAGCCTGGATCGAGGATGGCCCACAGACCTTCGGCGGGCCTCGGTGGTGGCGTCGGTCCCAGAGCCAGACGCGGGCCGCCGGCGGCGCAGGCGCTCAGCGTCAGGGTCAAGACCACGATGAACAGACGTCGCATCAACGCCAGAGCCCTCCAGCGGGGCCAATGTAGCGAGTCGGAACGCCGATGGGCGCCCCAAAATCGTGTTAAGTTCGATCGATCGATGTCCTCTCGACCCATGCCCGAACGGAAATTCCCATGCCCATGCCCGCCGCCGAACTCGAAGCCCATCTGCGCGAGGCCTTTCCCGACGCCGAGATCGTCATCGAGGATCTGGCCGGCGACGGAGATCACTATCGCGCCCGCATCGTTTCGCCCGCCTTCGCCGGTCTTGGCCGGGTGCGCCAGCACCAGCTCGTCTATGCCGCCCTGGGGGGCAAGATGGGCGGCGAACTGCACGCCCTGGCCCTCGAAACCGCCGCGACGCCACAAGCGTGACAGACCGGGCGCGCTTGACCGGCGGGGGGCCGCTCCCTAGCTCTGTGATCCAGACCTATTTTTCCAGCGTGAAGGTATTCGCCCGATGACCGATGTCGCCCAAGCCCCCGCCCACGACTTCATCGCCAAGGCGGTGGCCGACCATCCGGTCGTGGTGTTCATGAAGGGGACGCCCGAACAGCCGGGCTGCGGCTTCTCGGCGACGGTGGTCAAGATTCTCGATCACCTCGGGGTGGATTTCACCGGAATCAACGTGCTTCAGAGCGACGAGCTTCGCCAGGGAATCAAGAGTTTTTCCGACTGGCCGACGATTCCCCAGCTCTATGTGAAGGGCGAGTTCGTCGGCGGCTGCGACATCGTGCGCGAGATGTTTCAGGCAGGCGAACTGAAGACCCTCCTCGCCGACCAGGGCCTGCTGGCGGCGTAGGAATCGATTGGAGCGCGGGCGTCCCGCCCGCGTCCATGCATTGAAATGGCGGACGAGACGTCCGCCCTCCGGCACCTTACGACGCGTAGAATTCGATGACCAGATTGGGTTCCATCTTCACCGGATAGGGCACTTCGGCCAATTCCGGGGCGCGGATGTATCTGGCGGTCATGGCCTTGGGATCGACCTCGACATAGTCGGGGATTTCCCGCTCCGCCAGTTGGAGAGCTTCCAGCACCAGGGCCATGTTGCGCGACCGCTCACGCACCTGGACCACGTCGCCGGCCTTGACCCGATAGGAGGGGATGTTCACCCGCTTGCCGTTCACCGTCACGTGGCCGTGGTTGACGAACTGGCGGGCCGAAAACACCGTGGGGGTGAACTTGGCGCGATAGACGACCGCGTCGAGCCGCGATTCCAAGAGGGCGATGAGGTTCTCCGAGGTGTTGCCCTTGCGCTTCGCCGCATCGTCATAGGTGCGGGAGAACTGCTTCTCGGTGAGGTTGCCGTAATAACCCTTCAGCTTCTGCTTGGCGCGAAGCTGCAGGCCGAAGTCGGACCCCTTGTTCTTGCGCCGCTGGCCGTGCTGGCCGGGGC
>JALYTR010000461.1 GCA_030854165.1 Pseudomonadota bacterium
CTGGGCGTTCTCGGTTTCCAGGCGAAGCACGCCAGATCTCGCCTCGGCCCAGCGGGCGTGAAGAACGGCGTTTCGAAGGCTCCGGATCTCAGCGGCCAGGGTCTTGTACTTGGCGGCGTGGCGCGCTTCGCGGCGCAGGCGGGCAAGGTTGGTCTCCAGTTCGCGGCCCAGATCGTCCAGGCGGGAAAGGTTGGCCTGGGCCGCGCCGACCCGCAGTTCCGCCTCGTGCCGGCGGCCATGCAGGCCCGACACCCCGGCCGCCTCCTCGAGGATGCGCCGCCGGTTCTGGGGCTTGGCGGCAATCAGTTCGCTGATCTGGCCCTGGCGGACCAGGGCCGGGGAGTTGGCCCCGGTGGAGGCGTCGGCGAACAGGAGCTGCACGTCCCGCGCCCGCGCCTCCGCCCCATTGATGCGAAAGGTCGAACCTTCGCCGCGATCGATCCGCCGCGACACCTCGAGAACCGGATGGGCGTTGAAGGCGGCCGGCGCGGAGCGGTCGGCGTTGTCGATGGTCAAGGTGACCTCGGCGTGGTTGCGGCCCGGCCGGCCTCCCGAGCCGGCGAAGATCACGTCGTCCATGCCCTCGCCGCGCATGGCCTTGGCCGAATTGGCCCCCATCACCCAGCGCAGGGCCTCCAGCAGATTGGATTTGCCGCACTCGTTGGGTCCCACCACCCCGGTCAGCCCTGCCTCGATATGGAAGTCCGTCGCCTCGACAAAGGACTTGAATCCCGAAAGGCGCAGGCGGGAGAAGTGCATCAGGCTTTGGCCTAGAGCCTTCTCCTCCCCCGTCCTCTTACGGGGGAGGGGGACCGCGAAGCGGTGGAGGGGGCGACGGCGGCCACGATGATCGTCGGCGCGCCGGCGATGCGCCCCGGTTGGAGGCCGAACACTACCGCGGCCGCGCCGCGGCGATGGCGGCGCCGAGCTGGGCCAGGCTCTGCTCGCCCTCCAGGGTGCGCGCGCCGACCACGAAGGTCGGCGTGCCGGTGATCTTGTCCACGGTCTCGTGGCGCAGGCCGCGCGCCTGGAGCGCCGCGAGGGCGCCCTTGTCGGCGACGCAGGCGTCGAACTGCGCCCCGTTCAGCCCCGCGTCCTTGGCGATCCCACGCAATGTCGCCGCCGGCTCCGCCCCGGCGGCGATCTTGGGCTGGGCGGCGAAGATCGCGTCCACCACCTGGAAATACTTGCCCGGCCCCGCGCACCGCGCGGTCAGGAACCCGGCGGCGGCCAGATCGGGATCGCCGAACAGCATCTCGCGGAACACGAACCGCGCCTTGCCGGTGTCGATCCAGGTCTTCCTGAAGGCGGGAAACACCTCGCGCGCCCAGGTCCCGCAGTGGGGACAGCCCACCGAGGCGTATTCTATGACGGTCACCGGCGCGCGAGGATTTCCCAGCGCCATGTCGTCGGCTCTGAGCGTCGGCCCCGCCGCGCTGGCCCCGCCGGCCAGAACGCTCAGGCCCAGGCTCAGCGCCAGCGCGCCAAGCGCCCCGCGCCGAAGAACCCCGCCGCCGGCCATCAGGACGACTTCGCGCCGGCCATGGCCTCGGCGATGGCGCCGTCCATGTCGGCCAGGGTGGTCCCGCCCTTGTCGTAGGTCTTGCCGTTGATCACGAAGGTGGGCGTGGCGTTGATGTGGTCATCCTTCACATAATGTTCCCAGCGCGTGTTGAGGGCGTTGAGGGCCGTCTCGTCCTTGATGCAGGCCTCGAACTGGGCGTCGGTGAGACCGGCCGAGCGGGCGATCCGCAGCAGCACGGCGTGCGGCTGGCCGCCGGTGAACATCTCCTGCTGGGCCCGGTAGATGGCGTCCACCACCTGGAAATACTTGTCCTTGCCGGCGCAGCGGGCGGTGAGGAAGCCGGCGGCGGCGATCGCCGGATCGCTGGTCAGCGCTTCGCGCAGCACATAGCGCACCTTGCCGGTGTCGATGTATTTGGCCTTGAAGGCCGGGAAGACCTCCTTGTTCCAGTCGGCGCAGTGGGGGCAGGAGACCGAGGCGTATTCGACCATGGTCACCGGCGCCTTGGCGTTGCCCATGGACATGTCCTCGGCGGTGACCGCCGTCGTCGTCGCCTTCTGGCAGGCGGCCAGGGTCAGGGCCAGGGCGAGGCCGGTTATCAGGGTGGTTGCCAGGGTAGTTAGTCTGCGCATGAGGCTTTTCCAATCCAAGGCGAGGTGAAGCAGTAGAGCGCGATTCCCCCCGCGCGTCTTTCAATGCCGGCCTTTTGGCGCGGCGGGCGGCTTGGATGCAAGCCTATCGTTGGGTATCGCGCAACACTTCGCGGCCGAGACGCTCGAGCGCGAGCTTCAGCCGGCCGTCCGGGGCCTGGGCCAGAGACTCCGCCAGAGCCTGTTCGGCGGCCGCGTCGAGGGGGCCC
>JALYTR010000091.1 GCA_030854165.1 Pseudomonadota bacterium
GCGTTTCGAATTTGCTTACACTACCACGGTCGCGACAGAATGTAAGCACCTTGTAAGCAGTTTGGATGGGGAAATGGGATATCTCGGCGTGCTTTTTGGATAAGGGGTATCGGAACTATCATTAAAATCCTGATAGATAGCGGGTTTCCGGATAGACGCGGATAACGCCGGATTGAAGTCTGAAGAACCTTGCCAAGGTTGGGGTCGAGAGTTCGAATCTCTTCGCCCGCTCCAAGCCGCCCGGCCAGTAGCCGGAGTGGTCATTCGCAACATCCCTTGACCCCCGACGCGCAACGATTCATTTCCGCGGGGCGGCCACGACGCCCTCGATGCGGGTCGCGTGGGCGCGGGAACTTCAAGAAGGGCATCGGGCATGACCACCGCCAGTCAGCAAACGCGCTCCCACCATCTGGACGACGAAGAACGCCGCGAACTCTTCGATATCGTGACGGCGCGGTCGTTCCGCCGGGGGCTGTTCAAGCTCTCATCCGGCGGCGAGAGCACCCTCTACTTCAACCTGAAGCCGACGATGATGAGTCCTCGCGGGGCGTATCTCGCCGCCAAATCGTTCCTCGACGTACTCGAGCGGGAACGGGCCGACTATGTCGGCGGGCTGGAAATGGGGGCCGTTCCCATGATCGGCGCCGTGGCGGCGCTCGGCGAGGCGGAGGGGCGGCCGGTGAAGACCTTCTTCGTCCGCAAACAGGCCAAGGACCACGGCACCCGCGATCTTGTCGAAGGGCTGGGGCCGGACGAGACGCTGGGCGGACGGCGCGTGGTCGTGGCCGACGACGTCGCCACCAGCGGCGCATCGCTCTGGCGCGCCATCGAAGCGGCCAGGGAGGCCGGCGGCCAGGTGGATTGCGCCTTGGTGCTGGTCAATCGCGAGGAAGGCGCGGCGGAATTTCTGGCCGACCGGGGCGTGCGGCTGGTCACCGTTTTTAGCGCCAGCCAGTTCGCCTGATTTCTCCCCTGATCTACAGCCCCACCCGCACCCCGGCCCAGAACGTCCGGGGCGTGGCCAGGGTGATGAGGCCGTTCGCCGCCAGTCCCGATTCGATCTGGGCGTCGGTGAGGTTCTCGATTCGCAGGGTCAGGACGAAGCCGTGTGCGAGCGGAATATCAGCGACGGCGTCCATGGTCGCCACGCCGGTCAGGCGACGGACACCCAGATCGTCCTCGTTCTGTCCGCTGGCGTAGCGGCCGGTCACCGCCAGCAAGGCCCCGGGCGCGGGCGCCCAGCCGAGGGTGGCGCTGGCCTGGTGCGCGGGAGTCTGAGCGGGGGGCAGTCCGTTCAGGGCGATCGCCGGGCCCGAGGCGCGCAACTTGGAGTTCGTGTAGGCGTAGGAGGCGTCGAGTCGCCACGCGGCCAGAACGAAATGCGCCTCCGCCTCGACGCCGCGCGCCTCGATCGCGTCGACGTTGCCGCGCTGGCGGAAGGCGCCGCCGGCGGCGACGAACCCGACCTGCGGAAACACGCCCGGCCCGGCGCCCAGAGTGATGTTGGTGATGGCGTTCGCCAGGCGGTTGTCGAATACCGTCAGCCCCAGCCGGGCGCCCGGCGCCGGGGCAACATCGACGCCAACCTCCGCGCCCCTGAGCCGCTCCGGCTGGAGCGCCGCGTTGGCGGCAGTGGCGTCCAGGCCGACGCGGAAGGGCCGGTAAAGCTCGTTCAGGGTGGGCAGGCGATAGCCCAGATAGGCCGCGCCGCGCAGGTGGATTGTCGGACTGACTTCGAAAGCCGCCCCGCCGCGCGCGGTGGACTCCCAGCGGCGCCGGCCGGGGGGATGCTCGTTGTCGGTGAGGGCGCCGGTCTGGACATTGCTTTCCACCACCTCGCCGTCATCGATCGTCCAGTAGTCGAGCCGTCCACCGGCGGTGAGGGTCAGCCGCGCCAACGGCGTGAGACTCGATTCGGCGAAGGCGCCGACGATCCGCTCGTGGCCGCCGGCGCGGAGCAACTGCGTGAAGCCCGCGCCCACGAAGCGTGAGAGTTCGTTGGTGTGCCCGGTGGCGTCACGCGCGTCCAGGCCCAGCCGAAGCTGGACCGCCTCGCCCGCGGGCGGCCGGACCTCGATCTTGCCGCCCCACCCGGTCGCGGGAGTGTCATATTCGTCGAGCGAAGGGGTCTCACTCGTGCGCGTCGGATTCGCGGACGCCACGGTGTTGGCAAAGTTCATCAACTGCAGATAGGCGAGCGCCTCGAACCTCCAGAGGCCATCGCCGATCAACCGCGCGCTGGCGTCCAACCCATCGACCTCGGACGTGGTTCCCGACAGGCCCTGCACGCGCTCGTCGTCGAAGGCGAGGGCGGCCAGTTGCAGGCGCGCCGCGCCGGCAAGGGCGGTGTCGAGGCGCGCCCCGGCGCTCGCCTGGCTGTAGCGGGCCGGGATATCGACCGCGCCGCGCTGGTCCTCGGGAACCAGAAAATAGCCGTCGCCTCGGTCGTAGCGGCCGAACAGGGTGACCCCGCCGCCCGCGCCAGCGATGTTCGCCACGCCGTCGGCCGAGACCGAACCGCGACCGCCGGCGTCGATTTCAGCCCGAGGGTGCGGCAGGTCGTCCGGAGCGGCGCTGAAAAGCTCGATCGTTCCGGCCAGGGCGCCGGCTCCAAACGCTCCGACCCCGGCGCCCCGGGTGACGCGCACGTACGCGAGCCGTTCGGGGGCCAGGGCCGACCAGGGGATGTAGCCGCTGAACGGGTCGGCCACCGGCGCTCCGTCCAGAAGGACCAGGGCGCGGCTCGAAGCGTTGCCGCCCAGCGCCCGAAGCGTCGCCCCCTGGCTGGTCGGATTGGCCGAGCGGCTGTCGGTGCGCCGGAACTGCTGAAAACCAGCGACATCGCGCAGCACATCCTCAAGACGTCCTGAAGCGCTCGCCGCCAGGCGCTCGGGCCCGATCTTGACGACGTCATACGCAAGGTCGCCCTTGGGTTCGGGAAGTCCGGTCACCACGACCTCGCCGACGGAAGGGCCGTCGGCGGCGGCTTCCGCGCCGTTCGCGACGAGGCTGGCGAGGGCCGCCAACATCGTCGCGCGTACGAGCATCAGAAACCGCCCCGCCGTCCGCCGCCGATCTCCCGCGATTCCTTGCGCCAGACCTGGCCTTTTTCGAACACGACGACGCTGTCGAAAAAGGCGATGGAAAAGGTGTCACGGGTGAAGGCGTCGGGCTGAAGGGCGCCGCGGCCATGGTCGGCGTTGAGCTGGTCGATCAGGGATTTGGCGTGGGCGATGAAGGTTTGTGGCTCGGCGAGGCCGCCGCCAAATTTCTTCCAGTAGGCGGTGTGCAGATCCTCGACCACGTAGATCCCGTTCTTTGGAAGCTTGGGATAGAGGAAGTCGAAGGTGGCGCGGATGTCAGCCATCTGGTGGCTGCCGTCGTCCAGGACGATGTCGGGGACGCCGAATTCCTCGATCACCGAGCCCAGGAATCCCAGGTCTGACTGGTCACCGATGCGCACGCAGACGCCCGGCGCTTCATGGCGGCGGCATTTGGGATCGATATCGACGCCGACGATCCTGGCTAGCGGACCGAAGGCGCGCCGCCACATCTGCAGGGAGCCGCCTTTGGCGACGCCGATCTCCAGGAAGGTCAGGGATTTGTTCCGCCACGGCCGGAAATAACGCTCGTAGATCGGGAAATAGTGCTCCCATTTGTGGATGACACCGCCCTGGTTGGTCAGAAAATCGGCCCAGAGATCCATCAAGCCTGCCTCGTCGCGGGGAATTTGGAACGTCGCCGGAGGCTATCGCCGCGGCGGGCGGCGGGAAAGAGCGCCGGGCGCTACAAATCCCAATCGCCGTCCCCCGCTTCGTTGAAACCGGCCGCCTTCAGGGCGCGACGGGCGCGAGGCAGATCGTCGTCGGCGATCATGACGCGCATGGGGATGATGGCGGCCCACAAGGCCCCGGCGGCGGCGTCGAACACCTCGGCGTCGATCCCCTCCTCGCTGAGCAGAGCGTGGACGGCGGAGAGCTTCACCGCGTCGGTGGTGGTGAGAAGGGCGATCATGGCGCCGCGACTATGAACGCCGCGAGCGACGACCGCCAGAGCCGGATGGCTTCGCATGCAAAGCCTGAATCCAAGCTCTGCACTTTGAATTTGGAGCAAGATTCAGCCTTAAGGCGATTCCGCCTTAAGCCATCTTGCACCAGCGATGCGATTGACCGCGCGGGCGGGGCGGGCGATCAGTCTCCCCGCTCGTCCGCCTTTCAAAGAGTCTCATGCCCGCCGCCCTCTCCCCCGTCACCGCCCGCAACGCCCTAGTAATCCTGGCGGTCATCGTCACCGGAGCGGCGCTGCGCTGGATGGGCGGGATCATCTCGCCCCTGCTTCTGGCGGTGTTCCTGGCGGTGATGGTCGATGGACTCGCCCGGGTGATCCGACGCCGCGCGCCGTTCTTGCCGCCCGCCGCGGCCATACTGGCGGCGATCGCCATTTCGGTGGTGTTGTTCGCCGCGGTGGCCGTGATCGTCGCCAACAACGCTGGCGCCTTCATCGGCAAGCTGGGCGCCTATGGGCCTAAGCTCAACAATCTGATCGCCCACGTCGCCGGGCGGCTGGGGGTTCGCGCGCCGGGCACCGTCGATCAGATCGTCGGCCAGTTCGATCCGACGCCGTATCTGGGCACGGTCGCCCAGGCGTTGCAGGGCTTCGCCTCCAGCGCCGTCCTGGTGCTGGTCTATCTGGGCTTCATCGTCGCCTCGCGTCACGCCTTCGAGCGCAAGATGGTCAGGCTCCTTCATGAGCGCGAGGATCGCCACGAGACTCTGCAGGTCTTCCTGCGGGTCCGCAACAGCGTGGAACGCTATCTGTGGATCCAGACCATCACGGGCGTAATGATCGCGGTGGCCGGCTGGCTGCTGATGATGGCCGTCGGCCTGGAGAACGCCTTTTTCTGGGCCTTTCTCATCTTCATTCTCAACTACATTCCCATCGTCGGCGCGGCGGTGGCCATCGTCCTGCCGGCCGTCTTCGCCCTGGTGCAGTTCGACGGCTACGGACAGGGCGCCCTGGTGCTGGGGGGCCTGTTCGCCATCACCTTCCTGGTCGGCAACATCCTTCTGCCGCGCATGCAGGGCGACAGCCTCAACATGGATCCCCTGGTGGTGCTGATGAGCCTGGGCTTCTGGGGGGCGATCTGGGGCCTGCCGGGCATGTTCCTGTCGACCCCGCTCACCGTGCTCACCATGGTCATCCTCGCGCAATTCGAGGGCTCGCGGTGGATCGCCATCCTGCTGTCGGCCGACGGCGACCCGCAGGGACTGGGACGCGGCGCGGAACGCTCGCCGGACGAGGGGGGGCGCAACTGAGGCGTCCTGGCCCGGTTCAAAAGGCGCGCGATTGGCGCTAGGGTCGCCGCCATGCCAAAGAACAGCACCGCTTCCGCGGATTCAACCTTCACGCTTGAGGCGCTGACCGCCGCCTTCGCCGCCGCCGGCGAGGGCGAGGGCGCCGAGATTTCACAGGCCCAAGACGCCTTCCTCGCCACGGTTCTGGAGGACTTCCGCCCCGAGGAGCTGCCGGGCGTCGGCGTGGGCGACCTGGCGGCGGTTCTGGCCGACTTCTGGCGCTTCGGAGCGGACGCCACGAGCGCGGGGGCGGAGGGGGGCTCGCCGGCGGTGCGGCTTGTCCGCGCCAAGGGGGCGAACGGGCGCGATCTGAAGCTGGATGTGCTGGAGATCGTCCAGCCCGATGCGCCCTTTCTGGTCGATAGCGTGATGGCCGAGGTCGGCGAATCGGGGGCCGGCGTCAAGGCGATGTTCCATCCGATTGTCGATCAGGGGAGGGTCGATCAAGGGGGCGTCGATCTGGGCCGGGCGCCGGTTTCGATGATCCAGGTATGGCTGGCGCCGGTGGGCGAGGAACGGCGGGCCGGCCTGATCGACCGGCTGCTGACCGCCCTTTCCGACGTGCGCGCGGCGGTGGCCGATTTTCCGGCCATGCTGGCGCTCATGGCGCGCTCCATCGTCGAGCTGACGGCGGCGGCGCCGGGCGATCCGGCCGTGCTGGCCGAGGACCTGGATTTTCTGCGCTGGATCGATGCGGGCCATTTCGTGTTCTTGGGCGCGCGCGTCTATGACTATCCGCGCACCGCCGACGGCGGCTACGCGGCCGAGGAGCCGCTCTATCAGCCGCAGGGCAGCCTGGGCGTCCTGCGCGATCAGGCCCTGACCGTCCTTCGGCGGGCGAGCGAGCCGGCGGTGCTGTCGGGCGCCCTGCGCCAGCGCCTGGAAGCCGCCGAGCCGGTGATCGTGGCCAAGTCCAATCTGCGCTCGCGGGTGCACCGGCGGGTGTACATGGATTATATCGGGGTGCGCCGCTATGGCGCCGACGTTAAGCCATCGGGCGAGGTGCGCTTCGTCGGCCTGTTCACCGCCCAGGCCTATGACGAGCCGGCCCGCGTGACGCCGCTTCTGCGGCGCAAGCTCGCCAAGGTGATGGCCGCCGCCGGCTACGCGCCGGGCAGTCACAACGCGCTTCGCCTCACCAATATACTGGAGACCTATCCGCGCGACGAACTGTTCCAGATCGGCGAGGACGAGCTGCTGGCGACGGCGCTGGGCATTCTGCATCTGTCCGACCGGCCGCAGGTCAAGCTGTTCGTGCGCCGCGACCCGTTCGACCGGTTCTTTTCGGTGCTCCTCTATGCGCCCAGGGAGCGCTACACCACCCGTCTGCGCGAGCGGGCCGGGGAGATCCTGGCCAGGGCCTACGGCGGGCGGGTCTCGGCCTATTATCCCAGCTATTCCGACGCCCCCCTGGCGCGGGTGCATTTCATCATCGGGGTCACGCCGGGCGATCATCTCGATCCGGACCTGGCCACCCTCGAAGCCGAGGTGACCCGCGCTTCGCGCACCTGGAGCGACGATCTTGAGGCGGCGACCCGGGCGGCGGTGTCGGACCCGGCCAAGGCGCCGGCGATCCTGGCCGCCTACGAGGACGCCTTCCCGCCCGGCTACCGCGACCGCTATGACGCCGAAGAGGCCTTGGCGGACCTGCTGATCGTCGAGGGCCTGGGCGGCGGGGGCGCGGTGCGCGTGCGGGCTTTCCGCAAGGCGATCGATTCACCGCTGCAATTCCGCTTCAAGCTCTACCGGCGCGGCGAGACGCCGGCCTCCCTGGCGCGCGTGCTGCCGATTTTGGGCGACATGGGCCTCAGCGCCCTGGTCGAGGAGGGTTTCCCGATCACCCCCCGCGCGGCTCCTCCCGGCGCTGAAGGGGGTGTTCAGGCGCGGGTCTGGATTCACGAGTTCATGCTGGAGGACGAGCACGGCGGCCATCTCGCCTTCGAGGATATCAAAGGCCCCTTCGAGGCGGCCTTCAGGGCGGTGTGGAACGGCCAGGCCGAGAGCGACGGGTTCAATCGCCTGGTGCTGGAACTCGGTGTTTCCTGGCGCCAGGCGGCCCTGATGCGCGCCCTGGCCCGCTACCGCCAGCAATCGGGCCTGGATCCCCGCCAGGCGGTCCAGGAGGCGGCCCTTTCGGCCCATCCCGTCGTGACGAAGCTGCTGTTCGACCTCTTCGCGGCCCGCTTCGATCCGGCCACCGGCGCCGCTCTGGACGCGCGAACCGAAGCCTCGCAGGTGCTGCGCCTTACCATCGAGGAGGCCCTGCGGGCGGTGGAGAGCCTGGACGCCGACCGGGTGCTGCGCCGCCTTGCCGCCCTTGTCGGGGCGATCACCCGCACCAACTATTACCAGAGCGACGCCAAGGGCGCCGCCAAGCCCTACATCGCCTTCAAGGTGGCGAGCCGCGAGCTGATCGACCTGCCGGCCCCCAAACCCTTCCGCGAAATCTATGTCTCGGCGCCCAATGTGGAGGCGGTGCACCTTCGCTTCGGACCGGTGGCGCGCGGCGGCCTGCGCTGGTCGGATCGGCGCGACGACTTCCGCACCGAGGTGCTGGGCCTGGTCAAGGCCCAGCAGGTC
>JALYTR010000462.1 GCA_030854165.1 Pseudomonadota bacterium
GGTCGAAGGTGGCCGCCTTGCACGGCTCCGAGCAGTTGATGAACGCCCGCATGCCCGACAGGTCCCAGCGCGCCGCCCGCCGCGCCACCGTCCCGGCCAGGTGCTCGAACGCGAAATTCGGCAGCCAGGTCAGCGTGCCCTTCCGCTTGACCATCTGTTCGAACAAGGTGTCGGGCCGGCCGATCCAATGGAAGGGATCCAGATGGGTGACGGGGATCGCGAAATAGGCCGGCAGAATCAGGCAGGCGATCAGGCCCATGTCGTGATAGAGCGGTAGCCACGAGACGATAGAGTCGTTGTCGCTCAGCGCGATAGCCGCCGCGTAGCTTTCGATCTGATCGACGATGGCGGCGAAGCTGAGCGCCACCCCCTTTTTCAGTCCCGTGGTGCCCGAACTGTGTTGCAGCAGGCCGATGGCGCCTTCGCGGACAAGCCGCGGTTCGAGCGGGGCTGGGGTCAGATCCTCGACCCCGAGCACCATCGTCGCGTCCAGGCCAAGCCCAGCGGCTCGCATCTCGGCCAGCGTGGCGCGGTCGGTAACCACGGCGGCCGGCCTGATCTGGTCCATGAGCGCCTGATGGGATCGCCAATAGAGGGTCGTATCCTGGCGCGGCGAGCTGCAGGGCATGAAGGCGGGCGTGACGCCGATCAACATGGCCCCGAAAAATGCCCCGTAAAGCTGGGGCGTGTGTCGCAAAAAGATCAGCACCTGGTCGCCGCTCTTCAGGCCGGCGGCGCGATAGGCCCCGCCGAAGGCGCCGCAATGGTTCTCGAGATCGCGCCAGGTGAGGGTCGTCTCCCCGCCGTCGCCCACCTGATGGCAGAAGGCGGCGTCCGGCCGCTCGTGAAAGTGGCGCAGCAGCGCCTGCTGGTAGCGATTGGTGGGCTCGGTCATCCGGCGATCAGCTTTCCGCGTATATCTCGCCGAGCCGGGCGATGGTGGCCTCCAGGCTGAAAGCGCCGTGAGTCCAGGCGACGCCGGCCTCGCCAAAACGCGCCCGCAAGTCGCGGTCAGCGGCCAGAGGCGCCATGGCGCGGGCGATATCGGCGATCGGTCCCTCGTCGATCACCAGCGCCGTCTCGTTTTCGCGTACGGTCTCTGGGGCGCCGCCGACGCGCATGGTGGCGCAGGCCACGCCCAGCGCCTGGGCTTCGATCAACACATTGGGCAGGCCTTCGGTCACCGAGGACAGAAACAGGATGTCCATGGCCCGCATCCATGGCTCTATGGGGCTTTGACGGCCGACAAACTGGATGGCCCCGCCCAGGCCCTGCGCCTGCGCCCGCGCGGCCAGTTCGGCGCGCATCGGACCATCGCCCACCAGGAGGCCGCGAATGCGAGGGTTGTCCTTGGCCAGGGCGATGACCGTGTCGACCCACAGGTCTGGCCGTTTTTCGAACGAGCAGCGCATGACCCCGCCGATCACCACCTCGTCGCGCCCGGCCCCGAGCTGGCGGCGGATGCGAGCGGTGAGCTTGGAATCGACGCGCGCTTCGAGTTCGTCGAACACGAACCCGTTGTGGAGGGTCTCGATCCGTTCTGACGCGATGCCCAGCCAGTCGGCATAGTCGCGCGCCCCGTTGCGGGAATTGTTGAGCATGGTCGTGCCGGGGTAGCGCAGGAGCGCGTGGTAGCCGGCCTTCAGATAGGGGCGCGCCCTCTGCCGCTCGATCGGCCGAGTGCTGCGGGTCGAAAGCACGATATGGGGCACGCCGGCCAGCAGGGCGGCGACGCCGCCGGCCACCACGATGGCGTCCTGCCAGAGATGAACGACGCGGGGACGGCGTTCGAGGATCAGCGCATAGAGCGGCAGGGCGACATTGGCGACCTCGGTGGGCAGGGCCGACAGCAGGCTGATCTCGTCGCGCTGGCCGGGGAACATCGCCACCAGTTCGCGCACCGACCCCTCGCCGCGAAGCTCGCCGAGAGTCGATACCTCGACCCCGCTCGCCTGGACGGTGGGCAGGAAAAAATCGCGCTCGGTCAAGGGGTTCATGTCCTGGACCGCCAGTTCCGGGCGCAGCGCGCCCTTTGCGGCGGCCAGGCCCTGCACGGTCAACGCCACCTGACGTTCCGATCCGCCGGCGGCCAGGGAACTGGTGACGTGCAGTACCATCGGCTCGGCCTCGACAAACCGGCGCCGGACCGCGGAGCGGCTCATTCGATCGAAAAGGGCGTCGGGAAACACATCGCGCTCCGCGTCCGCGACCGGCCGCGCATCGACATAATTAAGGGCGCGAGCGACTCGCGCGAAAGTGAGGGGAATGCGCGCCCGGCCGGTGTCGAGGCCCTGCAGGGCCAGCAGGTGCGGCCAGGCGCGCCGGTAGAGGCCGCGGCCGTCCCACAGGCGGGCGGCGAGCAGGCGCGCTTCGCCCAGGTC
>JALYTR010000463.1 GCA_030854165.1 Pseudomonadota bacterium
GGATCAGCCAGTGGAAAGAGATGTTCGAAGACCCCCAACGCAAGATCGGCCGCCCCCGCCAGCTCTACACCGGACCTCTGAAGCGCGACTATCCGCCCCTGGAGGCGCGGGGATAGGCTCAGGCCCGGGCGCACGGGCTGAAAGAAGAAGACCGAAAAGCGAGACGGTCCCCCCGGCGGGTCAGTGCCTGAACTCACCTTGACCGTCACGAACCCGACTTCCTGCAGCCAAACCTTGCTCATCGCCGGCGCCTGGGTATGGCACAGCGGGAAAGGAACGTGTTCGGCTGGCCTTTTACTGGGGTGGATTTGCCAGCAGATAGGGCAGCCCGCCGTTGATGTCAGGGCTTTCGGCCCAGACCGTCGGATCGAAGCCCGCTGGAAGGCCGGACTGGAACTGCGTTGTCGTCAATCCCGTAACGCCCGCTACATTTCCGTTCGATGTCCCCGTGTTGACGCCGCTGGTGGTCGTATCCCAGTAACAAGCCGAAAAGGGCGAGGGTCCGGAGGGTGGTGGGTTATTTGCAAACCCGCCCAAGACGCTGGAGCCCGAGAGCGAGCCGGCGGCATATGTTTCCACGTAGAATCCTTGGCTCGCATCGGCCACGAATCCCGCCACGCTATCTCTGACCCCGGCCGAGACCGCCCCGGTTGCATACGATTCCGCAACATGGGTGGGGCCATCGTGAGCAGAACCAATAAATCCCCCCGCTTCCCCAGGCCCCCGCATGCTTACCGCGCCGCTGGCGAAAGATTGGCTGATGTTGCTTCCCTCGTCCGATCCCACGAGGCCGCCCGCCGCTCCCCTACCGGCGGAGACCGAGGCGGCGGAGGAGGAATAGGCGATTGTCGCGCTGCCGGTTCCGAGAAGGCCGCCCACGCTCGACTTTCCCCCGCCGGTGATGGAGCCCGAGATCCGGTCGTGCGAGATCGTCGCCCCTGAGCCATGGCCGGCGAAGCCGCCGACCTGGGAGCCGACTTGCGACCGACTGTCCGCGTTGATGGTCGCATCGACAAGCGCTAGGTTTTCGACCGTTCCGTCGAGTTCGGAAAACAAGCCGACATGGTCGCCGGGTCCTACGTCGTCGATGCTAAGCTTCGAAACCGTGTTGCCCAATCCATCAAATATACCAAAGAAAGTGCTCGTGATCGGGGCCGAGACGTAGGTTCCGTCAGCACTCGCATCGTAGCTGTTCGCCAGGGCATAAAAGCCCACCGGATAGTTGAATGTGTCACCCGCTAACATACCTAAGCTGTTTACGAGCGTGTAGGCCTTGTTATTAATGGTCAGCGGGCTTGAAAGGCTGGCAAAGGTCACATGGCCTTTGCTCCCGAAGGAATATATTCCCCCCGCGCCGCCATCATTGGTCAGAATCGTGAGGCCGCCCGTGCCGGTCACCGAGACCGGCTGCTTGACGGTGAGCGAGCGCCAAGCATCCAGCGTCAGAGTGACGCCGCTGGTCCAGGTTAGCGGCGCGGCTACCACGATGCCCCGGGCGAGGCTGCCACTGGTCACCGTCACGTTGGCCGAGGCGAGCATGGTCTGAAGATCGCTAGCATTGAGAACTGCGTCCGCCGCCGTGGGGCTGCACACGTTCCCCGAACACGACATATTCTTCGTGCTCGCATTCGAGATCGCCACCGTCGCATGGGCCGTGGTGGCCGCCAGTCCGACGAACAGGGGCGCGGCCAGCGCCAGTGTCCGCGAAGCTCTCCGTGCCGACCAAAGCTCTCGCATGATGCCCTCCTCTTCGGCTCCCGGCAATTCGTGGCGGTCAACCTATCAGACTCTGGGCGTGGCCGCGAGACACGGACCATAAAGAGTGTGGGTTTGAGGATTCCCTCATTTGAGATTCCCAGTTGACAACGAGGCTGCCACTTTAAAGACGAGAGCCTTCACCCTGGTCCGGCGGCGGCCAATCTCCCAGCCGGCCCGCTTGCTGCAGGGCCTCGATCACCGCCTCGGCCGCCGCGCCGGCGGGATCGACTATGCCGCCACGCATGATCTCCAGCGCCGCGTTCTGCGCCCCGATCTGCCTCGCCCGCAGCCCCGGATCGTCGAGACGACGAGCGATCTCGCGCGCCAAGGCCGGCCCGTTGCAACGGCTCTGAACCAGTTCCGGCGCGACAAAGGCCTGGGCGGCCACGTTGAAAAGGGTGATGTAAGGCGTGCGGATGAGGTGTTTGACGATCAGGTGACTGAGGGCGCCCAGCCGATAGGCCACCACCATGGGACAGCCCGCCAGGGCCAGTTCGGTGGTCACCGTTCCGCTGCAGGCCAGCGCCGCGGTAGCGGCGCGCATGGCGTCGAGGCGCGCCGCCTCCCCCTCGATTACCTGGGCGCGGTGGCGCCAGCCGGCCACGCGGGCCTTGACGG
>JALYTR010000464.1 GCA_030854165.1 Pseudomonadota bacterium
ATAGGCGACGATGTAACCGGCGAAACTGAGCGCGACGTCCCCACCGGTCAGGGACGGCGAGACCGAGTCGGCGGTGCGCAGTAGGCCGTAGACCGTCCAGGGCTGGCGCCCGACCTCGGTCGTGGTCCAGCCGGCCAGCACGGCGACAAAACCGAGCGGCGCGGCGAGCTGACAGACGAACAGAAAGGCCCTGCTGCGGTAGAGCCGGCCACCGCGCCGTAGAAAGGTCCCGATCACCACGACAGCGAGCATCAGCAAGCCGACGCCGACCATGATGCGGAATGCGAAAAACGGAATGGCGACCGGAGGCTGCTGATCGCGCGGCCATTCCTTGAGCCCACGAATAGTCCCGTTTGGATCGTGGGTCAGGATCAAGCTGCCCAGCATGGGGATATCCAGGCTCAGGTGGTTGGCCTGAGCCTTCTGATCAGGGACAGCGAAGAGGGTCAGGGGCGCGCGCGACGCGGTATCCCAGCGCGCCTCGATCGCCGCCAATTTGGCGGGCTGGTAGTGCAACGTGTTGACCCCGTGGAGGTCTCCCAGCCCGATCTGCAGTGGGATCAGCGCAAGAAGTAGCCACAGCGTCGTGGAAACCATGACCCGCCCCTCGGGCGCCGCGCGGGCGCTGCGGATCAGCCAAGCGCCGACGCCTAGCACCACAAATCCGGTGGTGATGTAAAAGGCCACGACCGTGTGACCAAGGCGATACGGGAATGACGGATTGAAGATGATCGCCATCCAGTCCCTGGGAAAAAACCGGCCGTCGATGATCTGGTAGCCGGCCGGCGTCTGCATCCAGCTGTTGGTGGCGAGGATCCAGAACGAGGAGAACAAGGTGCCGCCCGCGACCATCAAGGCCGCGAAGAGATGCACCCAGCGCGGAACCAGAGTACGGCCGAACAGCAGGACGCCGAGGAAGGCCGCTTCCAGAAAGAAAGCAGTTAACCCCTCATAGGCCAGGAGCGGCGAGAGGACATTGGCCGTAGCGTCGGAGAACCGGCTCCAGTTGGTGCCAAATTGGAAGGGCATGATGATGCCCGAAACGACGCCCATGCCGAAGGAGACCGAGAATATTTTCGTCCAAAAGGTGGAGATGCCTAAAAAGACGGCGCGGCGGGTCGCGAAATAGAGCCCCTCCATGAAGGCGATGAAAGAAGCCAGCCCGACCGTGAACGCGGGCAACAGGATGTGCCAAGCAATCACCCAGACGAACTGCAGGCGGGACAGAATGACAGGATCCAAGGTCATGGCGCGCCTCGGGCCGCGGCGCCCGAAAGGGACACCTCACAGCTAAGGTATAGGACGCCGCTGTTGGCCAACGGTCAACAGCCACGCGAAGGCACGCTGGTCGATGCTCCGATCGTACCCCATGCGGAGCCCAACGCCGTTGTCGCTTCGCGTGGGCGCGAAACACGACCATATTCAAGACCATCGTGCCTGAGATAGTCGCCACGCCACTGTCCAGCATGGCGCGGCGCGGCCCGTTAAATTCCCGCCATGGCCGATTCACGGAAACCGCTTTACGAGCAGTTGATCGAGGCGCGCGACAGGGTCCGTCGCGAACTCGAAATCCTGCTATCGCCTTCCAGTATCGGCGGCGGCGCCGACGACCGCCGCCTGGTCGCCGACCTCGAAACGGAACTCCGGCTGCTCGAAGAAGCGCTGGCCGAGCCGAACTAAGCTCAGGAGGATATCGTCAGCTAGCATCGCAGTGGGCAATGCAGGACCGGGGGCCCGCGACGCGGCCGATCGAGTCACCGCCAGCAATAACGACCAGGGCTTCGCCGCGGCGGTGAAGCATCCAATTCTTGGCGAGGACGGCGGCGAACGAGCCCGCAAACCTCCCATTTTTCCCGTGCGCGGGCCTAGTGTCCCGGGGCGTCAACCCTCTAGCCCGCAGCGAGTGGCGCCAGGGCGCGCTCGATAGCGCGGCAGAGGTCGCCGTCGACGAAGGGCTTCTGGAGCACAACGGCGCCTGGTCGGAGCGTCTCGATCTCTAGGGCGGCGCCGCTGAGAAACAGGTGCGGCACGAATCCAGTTCGGCAGACTTTGTCGACCGCCGAGACGCCGTCGCCATCGATCAACCGGTGGTCGACGATCATGAGGTCGGGCCGAAGTCGGGCCGCCGCCGCCACGGCGCCTTGCTCCGTATCTTCGATCGCGCACACCTGATGGCCCATTTCTTCGAGGAGCAACGCCAGCAGCGCGCTGATCATTGCGTCGTCCTCCACGACAAGCACACGCAACGCCTTGGTCGCCTCGTCGCGAGTCACGCGGTCTTGTTTGCCAGGTCTTGGCCGAGGGCTCGAACTCGCGCTGGCGAAATCGGGGTGGATGGCGTCCTCAGATCGGGAGCGTACTTTGTCGAGCTG
>JALYTR010000092.1 GCA_030854165.1 Pseudomonadota bacterium
GTTCGTCATGAAGTTCAGGAAACCGTGAGGTGAGCCCGTCGCGGCGCGCCTTTGTCAGGTGGGCAATCGATAGTCGGAGAACCTCTGGCGAATAAGCTTCTTGTCAATCTTGCCCGTCGCTCCAAGAGGGATGTCATCGACGAACCGGACATCGTCGGGCATCCACCACCTGGCGATCTTGCCCTCGAGAAAGGCCAGGAACTCGGCCGGCGTCGCTGTCTCGCTCTCGCGCAGCTTTACCAACAGGAGGGGCCGCTCATCCCATTTGGGGTGGGCCACGCCGATCACCGCCGCCATCAGGGCCTTGGGATGGCCGGCGGCGATGTTCTCGATCTCGATGGAGCTGATCCATTCGCCGCCGGACTTGATGACGTCCTTGGCGCGGTCGGTGATGTGCATATAGCCGGCGCGGTCGATGGTCGCCACATCGCCGGTGTCGAAGAAACCGTCGCCGTCCAGGATGTCGCCGCCTTCGTCCTTGAAGTAGCGGCGGGCGATGAACGGCCCCTTGATCTGAAGCCGTCCTGACGTCTCGCCGTCATGCGGCGCCGGCTCGCCGGTCTCGTTCACGAGGCGCAGCTGGACGCCGGGCGGCGGACGGCCCTGCTTGAGCCGATAGGGCATCTGGTCCTCGAACGGCAGCGCGGCGATCTCGGGGGTCGGGGTGGATAGAGTGCCGAGCGGCGAGGTCTCGGTCATCCCCCAGGCGTGGACCACCTCGACACCGTAGTCGTCGTGGAAGGCGCGGAGGATCGCCTCGGGGACCGCCGAGCCGCCGATCACCACCCGCTTGAGGGTGGTCAGCCGTTGGCCGGTCGTCTTGAGATGGGCGAGCAGCATCTGCCAGACGGTGGGGACGGCGGCCGAAAAGGTGACCGCCTCGGTCTCCAGCAATTCCAGGATCGAGGCGCCGTCCAGCTTCGGCCCCGGCATTACCAGCTTGGCGCCCACGGCCGGGCAGGAAAAGGTCAGGCCCCAGGCGTTGGCGTGGAACATCGGCACCACGGCCAGGACCGTGTCGCGCACCGACAGGCCCATGACGTCGTGCTGCAGGGTGACCAGGGTGTGCAGGAAGTTGGATCGGTGGGAATAGAGCACCCCCTTGGGATTGCCGGTGGTTCCCGAGGTGTAACAGAGCCCGCAGGCGGTCTCTTCGCCAAAGCCGCCCCAGGCGCAGTCGGCCCCGTTGCGCGCGATCAGGCTCTCCGATGAGACGGCGCCCTCCAGGCTCACTTCGTCGGCCAGGACGATGAACCGCTCGACGCACGGCATTTTGGCGCGGTTTTCGATCAGGATCGGCAGGAAGGTCAGGTCGGTGACGATGATCCGGTCGCCGGCATGGTTGATGATGTAGCAAAGCTGGTCGGCGAATAGGCGTGGGTTGAGGGTATGACAGACCGCCGCTATCCCCATGATGGCGTACCAAGCCTCCATGTGGCGGCCCGAATTCCACGCCAGGGTGGCCACCCGGTCGCCCGGCTTGATCCCGAATTCCAGCAGGGCGTTGGAAAGGCGCTTGGCCCGCTCCCTGATCTCGCTGTAGGTGGTCCGAACGATCGGCCCCTCCACCGACCGGGTCACCACCTCGCGCCCACCATGCCACTCGGCGGCGTGATCGAGGATCTTGTCCACGGTCAGCGGCCAGTCCTGCATCAGTCCAAGCATTGGCGCCCTCCCCTGGCTGGTGAACTCATGGATAGAGCCGGCGACTCGTCCAGCCCTCGCCTGCCCGCTCGAACAACAGGCGCTCATGCAGGCGGAACGGCCGGTTGCGCCAGAACTCGATGGCCCGCGGCTTGACGCGATAGCCCGACCAGTGGGGCGGCCGGGGCGCCTTTCCCAGACCGAACTTCAGGCCGAACTCCGCGACTCGCCTTTCCAGGGCGAAGCGGTCGGGCATCTCCTCCGACTGATCCGACGCCCAGGCGCCGATCTGGGCGGCGCGGGCGCGGGTGGCGAAGTAGGCGTCTGCTTCGGCCGCCGTCACCGCCTCGACGTCGCCGCGCACCCGCACCGAACGGCGCAGGGTCTTCCAGTGAAAGGTCAGCGCGGCCTTGGGGATGGCGGCCAGTTCGCGGCCCTTGGCGCTCTTGGTATTGGTGAAGAAGACGAAGCCATGGGCGTCGACGCCCTTGAGGAGCACCATGCGACTGTTGGGCAGTCCATCGGCATCCACGGTGGCCAGCGCCATGGCGTTGGCGTCGTTGGGTTCGCTTTTCAAAGCCTCGCGCAGCCAGGTCTCGAAGAGGGCGATGGGATCGCGCGCCTCAAGGAGGTTCGGCGGTCCGTCCGATCCCGCATGATCGTCCTCGGCGGGCGAGGCGGGAATGAGAGGCGCATCGTTCATGTCCGCCGCTATAGAGCATGATCGTTGGATTTTCGATTGTCCGCGAAACTCGTTAGAGTTGGCGCGCCATGTCACACAATACCTTCGGCCATCTCTTCCGCGTCACCACCTGGGGCGAGAGCCACGGGCCGGCGCTTGGGTGCGTGATCGATGGCTGCCCGCCGGGCCTGCCGCTGAGCGTGGGCGACATCCAGGTCTGGCTTGATCGGCGGCGCCCGGGACAGGGCAAATTCGTCAGCCAGAGGCGGGAGCCGGACGTGGTTCGCATTCTCTCCGGGGTCTTTGAGGATGGGCGGACGGACGGCCAGGTCACCACCGGAACCCCGATCTCGCTGATCATCGACAACATCGATCAGCGGCCGCGCGACTATGCGGAAATTGCCACCGCCTTTCGCCCGGGCCACGCCGACTGGCCGTATTTCGCCAAATACGGGGTGCGCGACTACCGTGGCGGTGGGCGAGCTTCGGCGCGGGAAACGGCGGCAAGAGTAGCGGCCGGGGCGCTGGCGCGCCTTGTTTTGGGCGAGGGCGTGATCGTGCGCGGCGCCCTGGTTCAGATCGGGCCGTACACGGTCGATCGCGGACGTTGGGACTGGGATGAGACGGGCGAGAACCCCTTCTGGTCGCCCGACGCCGGCATCGTGCCGGTGTGGGAAGAGCATCTGGAGGCGACGCGCAAGGCGGGCTCATCCACCGGCGCGGTGGTGGAGGTCGAGGCGGTTGGCGTGCCCGCCGGCTGGGGCGCGCCGGTCTATGGCAAGCTGGACGCCGAGCTCGCCGGCGCCCTGATGTCGATCAACGCCGCCAAGGGGGTCGAGATTGGGGCCGGCTTCGCCGCCGCCGCCCTGACCGGCGAGGAGAACGCCGATGAGATGCGGATCGGCCAGGATGGGCCCATCTTCCTGGCCAACAACGCCGGCGGCATATTGGGCGGCATTTCCACCGGCCAGGGCGTGGTCGCCCGCGTCGCCTTCAAGCCCACCTCCTCGATTCTCGCCCCACGTCTTTCCATCGACGAAGCGGGCAATGAGATCGAAATCCGCACAACCGGGCGCCACGATCCTTGCGTGGGCATTCGCGCCGTGCCGGTGGTGGAAGCCATGACCGCCTGCGTCCTGGCCGACGCCTTCCTGCGCCATCGCGGCCAGACCGGCGGCGGCGCCTTCGCGCCAGGGACGCGGGGGCGTCGGTAACGGACACGGGATCGTGTTGCGGCCGGCGCTGGCGTCCTTCCGCCAAGGGTGAGACGATCCGGGGGCTCTCTTCCCGCCGATGTGGAGGTTCGCCGTGCATCACCCCCTGAGAATGACCTCCGTCGATCAGGCCGGCGCGTCGGGCGCACCGGCGTGGCCGACCTATCGCGGCGTCTCCGAGCTCATCGGAACCAGCCCTTCGGGGCGGGTGACCGTCTTCGTCGATCCCAAGCTCGGCGCACCGGGAAAGACGAACGCCCAGGACCTGCTGGTCGACGCCGATCGCGTCGCCGCGGCCAACGACGCCCTTTTCGGCACGACGGGAGGGCGCGTCGCGGTGATTGTCTTCGCCCTTGGCGGCGCCACGGATGGAACCGGCGGGGCCGACCACAACGGCTGTGACTACGTCATCGGCGCGGCCATCGAGGTGTGCGCCTCGTTCGGCCAATCGGCCCGGGTGGCGGCGCTCTTCGAAGCGGAACTGAGCGAATGCTCCATGGGCGGCAATCTCTGCGGGATGAGCACCGGCGAAGCCCTGTCGCGATGGTGCGCCATGGCGACGTCGAACAACGCGCTCTCGGATTTCGCGACCGCCCCGCAATGGGCGACCGACGGCATGGCCAATTTCGTCGACAAGGTCGATTCCACCGATCAGAACGTCGACAGCACCGGATGCGGCATGGCCTTCATCTCCTGGCTGAAGAGCCAGGGCCATGGCCTGGATAAGATCGCCCAGTCGATCGTCGCGGCCGGCGAGCGCGGGACCTTGGCGCAGGTCTACAGCGCTCTTGCATCGCGTCCTGCGGCCCAGGCGTGGCCGAACTTTCAGGCGGCGGTCAACGCGTTGCCGAGCGGCGTGACCAGCGACGATCCGTTCGCCTGAAGCACGGGCGTTGCACCTCGACCGGCTGCCCCTATCTGAAAGCGCTCCCGCTCATTGAGGCAAGCGCCATGATCGAACGCCGCCCCGCCGGCGAACTCGGCCGGTTTCAGAACGACTGGCTGAACGCCCGCTATCATTTCTCCTTCGCCAACTGGCGCGATCCGGATCGTATGGGCTGGGGCGACCTTCTGGTGTGGAACGACGACGAGATCGCGGCGGGGATGGGATTTCCGCCCCACGGCCATGCCGACATGGAGATTATCACCTACGTCCGCACGGGCGCGATCAGCCATCGCGACAGCCTGGGCAATGAGGGCCGCACCGTCGCCGGCGACGTCCAGGTGATGAGCGCCGGCTCGGGTATCCGGCACGCCGAGCACAACGCCGAGGACGAAACCACCACCCTCTTCCAGATCTGGATCCAACCCACTTCGCGTGGCGGCGCGCCGTCGTGGGGCGCCAAGGCCTTTCCCAGCGGCGACCGGTCTGGCGAATTCGTCCCCCTGGCCAGCGGCCGCCCCGGCGAGGGTGACGCCCTGCCGATCCGCGCCGACGCCCGGGTGCTGGGCGCCACCCTGAAGGCCGGCGACGCGACGCAATACGCCCTGGCGCCGGGGCGGCACGCCTATCTGGCGACAGCAGTCGGTGAGATCGAGATCAACGGCGTCAAGCTGGAGGCCCGCGATGGGGCGGCGATCGTCGATGAAGATGTGTTGAATGTCCGCGCCCTGGCGGACGCCGAGGTGGTGCTGGTGGATACGCGATAGGGCGAACGGCCCGTCAGCACGCAAGCGCGCAGCTTTCACCGACGGTCGGGCGCGAGACGGCGACGCGGCAAAGGCCCGGGAAGCCGGCCTTCAGGCGACCGGCGAAGAAGAGGCAGAGCGCCTCCAGGGTGGGGCTTTCCAGGCCTTGGTGATCGTTGAGCAATGAATGGTCGAGTTCGCTGGCGGCGGCCTTGAGCGCGGCATCGAGCGTGGCGACGTCCTCCACCCAGCCCACCGGCACGGCCGCCGGGCCGCGCAGCGTCGCCTCGACGCGGAATGAATGGCCATGCAGTCGCGCATAAATTCCATCCGCCGGCCCGCCGGGCAGGCGATGGGCGGCGTCGAAAGTCGCGGCCTTGGTGATCTCGAAAATGGGTTCCATCGTCAGTTTTCACCGTGGATTCACGTCGCCGTCCGCGCGCCGACGATCAGGGGAGGCCCAGGTATTTGTGGGTCTGGACGCTCAGGCGCCAGCGGGCGTTTTCGAGGCAATAGGCGACCGCCTCGGCCGTCGCGCGCTCGCGGTCGGGGCCGTCCATGGGTTGAAGGAAGAAGTGGTCGAAGTCGAGATCGATGAAGCGTCGCGGATCGACGCCCTTTTGCGGAAAGACCAGTTTCAACTCCTGGCCGCTGGTCTGGACGAGGGGCGCGCCGGCCTTGGGGCTCACGCAGATCCAGTCGATGCCGACCGGGGCGCGGATTGTTCCATTGGTCTCGACGGCGATGTCGAATCCCCAGTCGTGCAGGGCGGCGATGAGGGGGCGATCGAGCTGCAGAAGAGGTTCGCCACCGGTGCACACCACCAGCTTCCCCTCCGTAAATCCAGTCCAGCACTGCCGCACCGCCAAGGCGAGGTCTTTGGCCTTCCGGAACTTCCCGCCCCCGGTTCCATCGGTTCCCACGAAGTCGGTGTCGCAGAAGTTGCAGACCGCCGCGGCGCGATCCGCCTCGCGCCCCGACCACAGATTGCATCCGGAAAAGCGCAGGAACACCGCCGCGCGGCCGGCCTGGGCGCCCTCGCCCTGCAGGGTGAGGAAGATTTCCTTCACCGAGTAGGTCATGGGTTGATCGCCGGACGGCCGCTCGAGGTCCATTCCGCCCAGCCCTTGGCGCGAAGCTCGCAGGCTGGGCAGGCGCCGCAGCCGTGGCCCCAGGCGTGGCGGAGGTTCCGAGCACCGAGATAGCAGGTGTGAGTGTGCTCGACGACCAGATCGACCAGGGTGTCACCGCCCAGGCGCTTGGCCATGGCCCAGGTCTGCGCCTTGGTCAGCGCCATCAGCGGCGTCTCGATGGGGAAGGCGCGATCCATGCCCAGGTTGAGCGCCCGCTCGAGGGCGTCGAGCGTGGCCCGCCGGCAGTCGGGATAGCCGGAATAGTCGGTTTCGCACATGCCGGCGACCAGTACGTCCAGGCCCCGTCGGTCGGCCAGGGCGGCGGCGCAGGTCAGGAAGATCAGATTGCGCCCGGGCACATAGGTGGAGGGAAGCCCGCTCTCACCGATCTCGATCGCCCGTTCGCCAGTCATGGCGGTCTCGCCGATGGCGCCGAAGCCGCGCAGGTCGATCATCGTGTCCTCGCTGAGCCGCGGCCCCCATTCAGGAAAGTCTCCGACGATGCCCGCGCGCACCAGGCCACGCGCCTCGAGTTCCACGGCGTGGCGCTGGCCGTAGTCGAAGCCGATGGTCTCGACACGGGCGTAACGATTCAAAGCCCAAGCCAGGCAGACGGTGGAATCCTGGCCGCCGGAGAAGAGCACCAGGGCGCTGTCGGGGGACGGAGCCATGGCCGCGCCTTCTACACGAGCGCGCGCGGCCTTACGAACGCGGCGGCGGCCGGCGGGCGTGGGTCGCCTGCTCGAACGCGTAGCCCAGGCTGAGCAACCGGGCCTCTGACCAAGCCGGGCCGATGAAGGACAGGCCCACCGGCAGGCCGCTGACCTCGCCCATGGGCACGGTGAGATGCGGATAGCCGGCCACCGCCGCCAGCTGGCCGGCGTCGCCACTCAGAGCGTGGTCGCCCAGCACCCAATCGATCACCCACGCCGGGGCCAGGGTCGGGGCGACGAGGGCGATGACGCCGTTTTTTTCCAGCATCCGGTCGATCCCCTCCGCGCCCGCCATTCGCCGCCCCGTCGCCAGAGCTTTGAGATAGTCGGGATCGGAAAGGCCCTTGGTTTTTTCGGCCGCCTCGAAGATCTCCTGGCCGAAGAAGGGCATCTCCTCGGCGGCGTGGGCGCGGTCGAAGGCGATCAGATCGGCCAGGGTGCGGGTCTTCACCTGGGCCGGCGAGGTCGAGGCCAGATAGGCGTTCACGCCGACCTTGAACTCAGTGTTGAGAACGGCCTGCTCGGCGTCGTCGAGGGGCTTGCCGCCGGGATCGACCTTGATCTCCACCAGCACCGCGCCGGCGGCGGTGAGGCTGGCCAGCGCGGCCTCGAACACCGCGTCGGTCTGAGGATGGAAGCCGGCGGAAAACCGCATGACGCCTATCCGCGCGCCCTTCAACGACCCGGCGACAAGCCCGGCGGCGTAGTCGCTCTTGTGGGCGTCGGCGTCGCCGGTGGCCGGATCGGCCGGGTCGGATCCGGCGATAACGCCCAGCAGGATGGCCGCGTCCCGGACCGTCAGGGTTATCGGGCCGG
>JALYTR010000465.1 GCA_030854165.1 Pseudomonadota bacterium
GGCTAGAGCCGGCCCTCGATGGTTCGCTACAATCCCAAAGAGGTCGAGCCCCGATGGCGCGCCGCATGGGCGGCGGCCGGCGTCTTCCGCGCCCAGGCCGGCGGCGAGAAGCCCAAATACTATGTGCTGGAGATGTTCCCCTACCCGTCGGGACATCTGCACGTCGGCCATGCGCGCAACTACGCCATGGGCGATGTGGTGGCCAGGTTCAAGCGGGCGCGGGGCTTCAACGTGCTGCATCCCATGGGTTGGGACGCCTTTGGCCTACCAGCCGAGAACGCCGCCGCCGAGCGGGGGGTCGATCCGGCCGCCTGGACGCGCGGCAACATCGAGGCCATGCGCGGCGAGCTTGAGCGCCTGGGCCTTTCCATCGACTGGTCGCGGGAATTCGCCACCTGCGATCCGGCCTATTACGGGCGCCAGCAGGCTCTGTTCCTGGACCTGATGGCCCGCGGCCTGGCCTACCGCAAGGAGGGCGTGGTCAACTGGGACCCGGTCGACATGACCGTGCTCGCCAACGAGCAGGTGATCGACGGCCGCGGCTGGCGCTCGGATGCGCCGGTGGAGCGCCGCAAGCTCACCCAGTGGTTCCTGCGCATCACCGACTACGCCGACGACCTCCTGGCCGGGCTCGAGACTCTCGACCGCTGGCCCGACAAGGTCAGGCTGATGCAGGAGAACTGGATCGGCCGCTCGCGGGGCCTGCGGCTCACCTTCGCCCTGGCCGATCCACCGCCCGGCATGTCGGCCGGGGTCGAGGTCTACACCACCCGCCCGGACACCCTGTTTGGGGCAAGCTTCGTGGCGGTGAGCCCCCACCATCCCCTGGCCGCGAGTCTCGCCAGGGACAACCCGGCGGTCGGCGGCTTCCTCGCCGAATGCCAGAAGGGCGGCGCCTCGGAAGCGGAGCTCGAAGGGGGCGAGAAGCTGGGCTTCGACACCGGGCTGAAGGTCGCCCATCCCTTTGATTCGACGACACTTTTGCCCGTCTGGATCGCCAACTTCGTGCTCATGGACTACGGAACCGGAGCGATCTTCGGCTGCCCGGCCCACGATCAGCGCGATCTGGATTTCGCGCGAAAATATGGCCTGCCGGTCACGCCGGTGGTGCTGCCGCCCGGCGAAGATTCGGCGATGTTTCACGTGAAACAAGAGGCCTATGTGGGCCCGGGCCTCATCTACAATTCGAAGTTCATGGACGGCCTTGACGTCGAGGCGGCCAAGGCGGCGGCCATCGCCCGTGTCGAGGCGGCCGGCCAAGGCCAGGGCGCCATCGTCTATCGCCTGCGGGACTGGGGCGTATCGCGTCAGCGCGGCTGGGGCTGCCCGATCCCGGTTGTCCATTGCCCCGGCTGCGGCGTGGTCGGCGTGCCACAAGCCGACCTGCCCGTGCGCCTGCCCGAAGGCCTGGACTTCTCCCGCCCCGGCAACCCCCTGGCGCGCCATCCGACGTGGAAGCACACCGCCTGTCCGGCCTGCGGCGGAGCGGCGGAGCGCGAGACCGACACCTTCGACACCTTCGTGGATTCTTCCTGGTATTTTGCCCGGTTCGCCAACCCGCGCGCCGCCGAGCCCATTGACAAGGCGGCGGCGAACTACTGGCTGCCGGTCGATCAATATATCGGCGGCATCGAGCACGCCGTGCTTCACCTGCTTTACGCCCGCTTCATCACCCGCGCCCTCAAGGATGAAGGCCTTCTCGACGCGAGCGAACCGTTCGCCGGCCTGTTCACCCAGGGCATGGTCACCCACGAGACCTATCGGCGGCAGAACGGCGAGTGGGTCGAACCCGCCGCCGTCGTCGTGCGCATGGAGGGCGCCGCGCGGCGGGCGGCGGACGCCGCCACCGGTGAGCCGCTCATCATCGGCGACAGCGAGAAGATGTCGAAGTCCAAGCGCAACGTGGTCGCCCCGGCCCAGATCGCCGACGTCTACGGAATCGACGCCGCTCGCCTCTTCGTCCTCTCCGATTCCCCGCCTGATCGCGACGTTCAATGGACCAGCGCCGGAGTCGAGGGGTCCTGGCGGCTGATCAACCGGGTGTGGGCCGAATTCGAGGCCCAGAGCGAGGACGCCGCCGCCTTCGACGCCGATGCGCTCGTCCGCGTGACCCACCGAAGGATCATGGAGATCACCCAGGCCATCGAGGCGTTTCGTTTCAACAGCGCCATCGCGCGGCTCTATGAACTCGTCGCCACCCTGAAATCCGCCCGCGCGCCCGAGGGCGACGAGGCCCGCCAGGCCGTTCGCCGCGAGGCGCTCTCCGCCCTGGCCCGGCTGATCGCGCCCTTCGCGCCTCACCTGGCCGAAGAATGCTGGCGGCGGCTCGGCGAAGACGGCATGATCGCCCAGGC
>JALYTR010000466.1 GCA_030854165.1 Pseudomonadota bacterium
ACCGCCGCGCCGCCGTTCTCAGCCCCGCGACCCGCCTGCGCCGCACGGCCCTGGCCCTGTGGCTGGTTCTGGTGGCTGTGGCGACGCCCTTGCTGGCGGGCCTGGCGATCCGCGGAGCCCTGATCGGCGCCGACGCCCTCACGCCGACCTTCGAACGGCTCGCCGCCCTCGGCATCCGGGTCGTGGTTTTCGCCGCCCTGCTCGAGGGCCTGGGACGCGCGGTTCTGTCGCCCAGGCGGCCGTCATGGCGCCTGGCGCCGATCCCCGACGAACTGGTCGGCCGCCTCGCCTTGTATCCGGGCCTGGTCGGCGCGGCGGCCGCACTGGCCAGCCTGGTCGCAGGGGTCAATTCCATCCTGGGATCGAGCCTGTCCACCTCGGTGGCCAGCGATTGCCTGACCCTCCTGATCGAGGTGGCGGCGGTGGGCGGGGGGCTGGCGATGATGGCGCGCGCCCGCGACGCGCGCCTGGCGAATGGCGAGGGTGGGGGGGCGGAACAGGTTTCCGATCATCACGCCGAATCGCGCCTGCCATGGATCGTCGCCGCGCTGGCGGCGTGGCTGGCCCTGGGCGGCGCCCTCATCGCCGTGCTGCTCGGCTATCTGGCCCTGGCCAGCTTCCTGATGCGCGAGACGATCTGGATCGCCGCGGTGCTGGCGAGCCTGTTCCTGCTTCTACGGCTGGCCGACGATATCTTCCCCGCCCTCCTGTCGCCGCGCGGGCCGCTCGGGCGGCTTGTACGAACGGCGATCGGGCTCTCCGATGGAGCGCTGGATCAGATCGGCGTCCTGGTTTCAGGTCTCGTCCGCCTGGCGCTGCTGCTGTTTGGCTGGGCCGCCATCCTCGCCCCGTTCGGGGCCAGCGCCGGCGATATCGCCGGCCGCGTCACCTCGGCCAATGTGGTGTTCCGCCTGGGGCAGGTCTCGATCTCTCCTGGGGCGATCTTCGGCGGCCTCGCCCTGTTCCTGGCCGGACTGCTGCTCACCCGCGCCGTGCGAGGCTGGCTGGAAGTGCGCTACCTGCCCAAGACGCGCCTGGATATTGGGGTGCGCACCTCGGTGGCGGCGGGCGTCACCTATCTGGGCGCCCTGGTCGCCATCCTGTTCGCCTTTGCCTATCTGGGACTCAGCTTCAGCCAGATCGCCCTGTTCGCCAGCGCGCTATCGGTCGGCATCGGCTTTGGCCTGCAGTCGATCATCGGCAACTTTGTCTCCGGTCTCATCCTGCTGGCCGAACGGCCGATCAAGGTTGGCGACTGGATAGCCATCGGCGATCTCGAAGGCGATGTGAAACGCATCAACATTCGCGCCACCGAGATCGAAATGCCGGACCGCTCCAAGCTGATCGTGCCCAACTCCGATCTGGTCTCCAAAACCGTGCGCAACGTCACTCATGGCGCCGTGGCGGCGAGGGTTCGGATCGTCTTGCGCACCGACGGCGCCGCCGATCCCGCCGTGATGCGCGATCTTCTGCTGGGCGCCTTCAAGGACCATCCCGAGGTCCTCCACGAGCCGGCCTCGGCGGTCTATCTGAGCGACGTGCGCGACGGCGCCCTGGAATTCACCGCCTTCGCCTACGTCGCCTCGGCGCGTCTGGCCTATCGCGTCAAGAGCGAACTGCTGTTCAAGATCGTGCCCGAACTGAAGGCCAGGGGCATCGCTCTGGCCAGTTCCACCCCGGTGGTGAACATCGGCATGCCCGAGCGCCTCATCGAACCGGCCTCGCCGTCGCCGACATGAAGCTTCGCCGCTAGCGACCGGGCCGATCGACGCCTATGTTCGCCGTGGGACAAACACGGGAGAGATCAGATGCGCACCACACTGCTCGCCGCCCTGGCCGTCGGGGCGATTCTGACGGCCGGCGCCACCTTCGCCGAGGTCATTCATTTCACCGCCAAGCTCGACGGCGCCTCGGAGACGCCGCCCAGGGAAACGAAAGGGACGGGAACGGCGCAGGTCACGCTCGACACCACGACCCGGGTGCTGAGCTGGACGGTGGACTATTCGGGCCTTACCGGGGCGGCGACCATGGCCCATTTCCATGGGCCAGCCGCGCCGGGGAAGGCGGCGGCGGTCACCGTGCCCTTGAGCGGCGACCTGGCCAACCCGATCAAGGGCTCGGCGGCCATAACCGATGGGCAGATCGGCGACCTTCGCGGCGGCCTTTGGTACATCAACATCCATACAGCCAAATATCCGCCCGGAGAGATCCGGGGACAGGTGCTGGAAGCCAAATAGCAGATTCGCGGTGGCGGTTTTAGGGGGACGGACATGAGGCCTGGACAGATCGGCGCCGGGTTGGTGGCCGTCCTCGCCGCGATGGCGCTTGGCCGGCCGGCGCTCGCCCAGGCGC
>JALYTR010000467.1 GCA_030854165.1 Pseudomonadota bacterium
AGCGGCTGCTGGCCAATCCGGTGATCGAAGGCTACCGCGTGGAGGTGGGGTGAAGGCCGCCGTCGTCGTCTTCCCCGGCTCCAACTGCGACCGCGACTGCAGGGTCGCCATCGAGCGGTCCACGGGCGCCTCGGTCCAGATGGTTTGGCATCGGGAGACCACCCTGGCGGCGGGTCTCGACCTCATCGTCCTGCCAGGCGGCTTCGCCTTCGGCGACTATCTCCGGGCCGGGGCGATGGCGGCCCTC
Source organism: Pseudomonadota bacterium (assembly GCA_030854165.1). Classification (GTDB taxonomy): domain Bacteria; phylum Pseudomonadota; class Alphaproteobacteria; order Caulobacterales; family Caulobacteraceae; genus Acaudatibacter. The sequence goes on from JALYTR010000467.1 coordinate 248, forward strand.
TCGCCGGTGATGGCCGAGGTATGCGCCGCCGCCGCGCGCGGGGTCCCGGTGGCGGGGGTGTGCAACGGCTTCCAGATTCTGTGCGAGGCCGGCCTGCTGCCCGGCGCCCTGCTGCGCAACGCCGACCTCAAATATGTCTGCAAGTCGGTGGTCCTGGAGGTCGCCAACCTGCAGACCCGCTTCACCGCCGCCTTCGGCGACCGGCGAGAGGCGACCATGACCGTCGGCAACGGCGAGGGAAACTATTTCGCCGACGAGGCCACGCTCGACCGCCTCGAGGGCGAGGGCCGCGTGGTGTTCCGCTACCGCGACAACCCCAACGGCTCGGCCCGCGCGATCGCCGGCATCGTCAACGAGAGCGGCAACGTCCTGGGCCTCATGCCACACCCGGACCGCGCCTTCGAGGAGGACCTGGGCTCGGCGGATGGGGCGCTGGTGTTCAAGAGCGTGATGGCGAGCGCGTGAGCTTCTTTTCCTGGCGAAATCGCTAGAGCAAGATCACCTTGGATGGAATCGCCACCGGTGACGATCTTGCTCTAGATTCAAACGTTTAGCGCCTGATTCACGCCCCGAATCTCTCCGGTCCAAGACGATCTTGCTCTAGTGTCATGGTTCAGAAGTTCGCTATCTCATGATGGGGTGGCGGGTGTATTGTAGACGCAGAAGCGTTCGATTGAGGCGAGAATATCGTCGGCGGACTTGGTCCAATGGAAGGGCTTTGGATCGGCGTTGTGCTGTTCGATGAAGGTGGCGATATCGGCGATAAGATCGGCGACGCTGCGATGGACGCCTCGTCTGATTTTCTTGTCGGTGATCATGGCGAAGAACCGCTCGACCTGATTGAGCCAGGAGGAACTGGTCGGCGTCAGGTGGACATGCCAGCGGGGACGCTTGGCCAGCCAGTCGCGGATCAGCTGGGTCTTGTGGGTGGCGTAGTTGTCCATGACCAGATGGACATCGACGTCCCTGGGCACGTTGGCTTCGATCTGATCGAGGAACTTGCGGAACTCGGCGGCGCGGTGGCGAGGAAAGCATTTGCCGATCACCTGACCGGTGGCGATGTCGAGGGCGGCGAACAGCGAGGTGACGCCATGGCGCTTGTAATCGTGGCTGCGGCGCGCCGGCTGGCCAGGCCGCATGGGCAGCATGGGCTGACTGCGGTCGAGGGCTTGGATTTGGGATTTCTCATCCACGCACAACACGATGGCGTGCTCGGGTGGAGAGACATAGAGGCCCACCACGTCGCGCACCTTGGCCACGAAGTCGGGGTCGGTCGATAGCTTGAACGTCTCCAGACGATGCGGTCGCAGACCGAAGGCGCGCCAGATCCTCTGCACCGTCGAGACCGACAGCCCGCTGGCCCGCGCCATGCCGCGCGAGCTCCAGTGGGTGGCGCCGGGCGGCGTGCTCTCCAGCGTGCGCACGATCACCGCTTCGATCCGCGCGTCGTCGATGGTGCGCGGCGTTCCCGATCGAGGCTCGTCGCGAAGGCCATCGAGCCGGTCTTCAGCAAAGCGCCGCCGCCATTTGCCGACCGTCACCCGGTCGAGACCCAATCCCTCGGCGATGGTCTTGTTCTGGCCGCCCTCGGCGCAGGCCAGAATGATACGAGCCCGCTGCGCCAACGCCTGCGCCGTGGTCCGACGCGACGCCAGCGAGCAGAGCTCCGCGCGCTCGGCCTCGCTGATCTCCAAAGCCGGCAAATGACGACCACCCATCGAGACATCTCCCCAAAATCGGGAGAGTCTGTCACGACTGAGTCGATATCGAGTCCTCGAACTTCAGATTCAGGACACTAGCGCGACGCCGTCCCGATGTTGGCCGGAGCCGCGGCGGCGGTGTTGCACTTGGCCAGGGCGCCGGCGTCCAGGGTCTTGCGGTCGGCGGCGTAGGCGCTGAGGCGGCCGACATGCCTGGCCAGATCCTTGCAGGCGCTGACCCCGGCGGCGTCGTCGGGAGCCAAGGCGGCGACGCAGGTTCCGGCGTCGCAGTTCCAAACCGCGTGGGCGGCGATGAGCTGTGTGTGGCCGGCCCCCGACGCTTCGAGGGTCGCGGTGATCCGGCCGTCGGCGCACGCCGCGCCGGCCAGGGAGAGCGAGAA
>JALYTR010000093.1 GCA_030854165.1 Pseudomonadota bacterium
GCTAGGGGCGCCTCATGGCCGCCAGGGATCCGCCGCCTCGCCGCCCGCCCCCGGTTGGTCGCGCTCGCGCACCCTGGCATGGGCGGCGCGCAGCAGGTCCCGGACCCCTTCGCCGGAGACGGCCGAAATCAGATGAGGCTTCGCGCCGCTCGCCGTCGCCATCGTGGTCGCCATCTCGGCCCGTGCGGCATCGTCCAGGGCGTCGATCTTGTTGAGGGCGATGAGCTCGGGCTTTTCCGACAGGCCCTCGCCATAGGCGGCCAGTTCGGCGCGGACGGCGGCCCAGTCGGCCACCGGATCCTCGCCGGTGGCGTCCACCATGTGGATCAGCACCGCGGTGCGCTCGATATGGCCCAGAAAGCGAATGCCCAGACCCGCGCCCTCGGAAGCGCCCTCGATCAGACCGGGCACGTCGGCCATCACGAACCGCTCGTTTCCCGACAGGTCCACCACGCCCAGATGCGGCGTCAGGGTGGTGAACGGATAGTCGGCGATCTTCGGGGTGGCGGCCGAGGCGGCGGCCAGGAAGGTGGATTTGCCGGCGTTGGGAAGGCCGACAATGCCCACATCGGCGATCAGCTTCAGGCGCAGCCAGATCCACTTTTCGAGTCCAGCCAGTCCGGGATTGGCGCGCCTCGGCGCCTGGTTGACCGGGCCCTTGAAGTGGGTGTTGCCAAAGCCGCCGTTGCCGCCGCCGGCCAGCCGCACCCGCATTCCTTCGCGATCGAGATCGGCGATCAGGGCTTCCTGGTCCTCCTCGAACACCTGGGTGCCGACCGGAACCTTCAGCACCGCGTCCGCCCCTCCCGCGCCCGAACGGTTTCGTCCCATGCCATGGCCGCCCGTCTTGGCCTTGAAATGCTGGTGATAGCGGTAGTCGATCAGGGTGTTCAGCCCCTCCACCGCCTCGATCCAAACATCGCCGCCGCGTCCGCCGTCGCCGCCGTCGGGGCCACCGTATTCGATGAACTTCTCGCGCCGGAACGACACCGCCCCGGCCCCGCCATCGCCGGAGCGGATGTAGATCTTGCACTGGTCGAGAAACTTCATGGGCGCCTTGTGGCCTACCGGGCGACTAAAATCGAGGCAAAGCGGCGAAAGGACGCCTACCGCCGCTCGAACTCCAGCCATACCGGTGCGCAGTCGCCCAGGCGCTTTTCCTCATAGCGGGTGGCGATGTGATCGGCCGGCGCGCGGCGCCAATCGCCGGCGCACTCGGCCAGCCAGTGAAAGTCGGCGCACCGCAAAAAGCGCTCCAGGGTCCAGTTGGCGTAGTCGGCCCAGTCGGTGGCGAACCGCAGGCGAGCGCCGGATCGCAGAAGTCTCGCGGCGTCCTCGATGAACGCCGCTTGCACCAGACGGCGCTTGTGGTGCCTGAGCTTCGGCCAGGGATCGGGAAAGAGCAGAAACAGGCGATCGAGGCTCGCCGCCGGCAATAGCGTCATGAGTTCGCGGGCGTCTCCGGCGTGCAGACGCACGTTTTCCAGCCCGAGCTCGTCGATGTGACGCAGAGCACTGGCCACGCCGTTCATGAAGGGCTCGGCGCCCAGAAAAAGAACGTCCCGCCGCCGCGCCGCTTGCGCCGCGAGATGCTCGCCGCCACCGAAGCCGATCTCCAGCCAGACCTCCTTGGCGCCCGGCGCGAGAGATCTGGGCTCGAACGGCGCGGTCGGCGCGGCGATTTTCGGCAACAGGCTGTCGAGAAGTTCCGCCTGCCGCCGCTTGATGGGCCGAGATCTGATCCGGCCGAAAGTGCGGATGGCCGGGGGCGTCTCAGCCATCGGCCTTGCGCGCCAGCCCGCGCCACCGCGTCCCGGTCAGCGAAACGATCAGCATCAGCCAGAAGGCGCCGTCGCCCCAGCGGTCAAAGAGCGTGGACGCCAGGGCCGGCGGCAGGGGCGCGTCGATGACGCCGAACGCGCCTTCGCCAAGCCCCTCGCCCGGCACGATGCGGCCGAAGGCGTCGATGAAGGCGCTGATGCCGGTGGGGGTGGCGCGGATCATGGGCAGACCCTCCTCGATGGCCCGGTAGCGGGCCATGTTGAGGTGCTGGCGCGGCCCGCTGGCCATGCCGAACCAGGCGTCGTTGGAGATGTTGACGATCCAGGCGGCGCGCAGGCCGCTAAGCCTCTCGCCCTCGCGCGTGAAGCCGGAATAGAGGGCTTCGTAGCAGATCAGGGGCTGCACGGTCGGCAGGCCGGCGAGCCGCATGGGACGGGGCCGGGGGCCGGGCGCGAACCCGTCGCTAACATGCACCAGCTGCTTGATCCCCAGACGCGCGGCGAGGCCGTCCAGGGGCATGAATTCGCCGAACGGGACCAGGCGGAATTTATCGTAGACGCCGGTGACGACGAGGTTGGTCCTCACGCGCCGCACCACCGCCAGGCTGTTGTAGATGGCCGGGCGGCCGGCGGCGTCGTCTGCCTGACGATAGCCGCCCAGGATCAGGGTCTGGGAGGGCGAGAGCGCAGCGGCGATGTCGTGGGCCGTCCAGGCGCCGGGAGCCAGATAGTCGTGCAGCTCGGCCGGAATCGCGCCTTCGGGCCAGACGACAATGTCGGGAAGTCTTGCCGAAGGACGGGCGGTGAGGCGCACATAGCGGCCGACGATGTCGGCGAAGAGGCGCGGGTCGTATTTGTTCTCCTGCTTCACGTCCGCCTGGACCACGCGCACCCACGGACCGGTGGAACGGCCGCGCGGCGCCCGCGCCAGCCGCGCCGCGCCGAATCCGTAGAGACCGGCCACGGCGAGGGCCGCCAGGAGCATGGCGCCGAGGCCGCGCCAGCCCTGGCGCGCGATCGCCGGGGTGGAAAAGGCCGCCAGAGTGATCCAGGTCAGGCCATAGGCCCCGACCAGCGCGGCGGCCTGCGACAGGGCCGATCCGGCCGCCCAGGTCTCGCCCGGCAAGTCCCAGGGAAAGCCGGTCAGGATGTGGCCGCGCAGCCATTCAGCGAGCGAAAGCGCGGCGGCGAACACCAGGACGCGGGCGACGCTCCGGCCGGCCAGGGCGCGATAGGCGAGGGCCGCAGCCCCCCAGAAGAGCGCCATGAACGCGGAGACGCCAATCACCGCAAAGGGGGCCATCCAGCCCTGTTCCTTGGCGTCGATCTGGAACGGCTCGGCGATCCACCACACCGAGATGACAAAATAGCCAAGGCCGGTCAGCCAGCCGCGACAGAAAGCCGATCGCAATGGGTGGACGCCCGCCGACCGGTCGATGAGCCAGAGCATCAATCCATAGCCCAGCAGGCCGGGCAGAAATCCCCAGGGAGGCTGGGCGAAGGCGGCGGCGGCGCCGGCGACCAGGGCCAGGGCGCGTTCAGCCCAGACGGGGCGATCGCGCTCCAAGGCTTCAACCATCGCCAGGGGCGTCGGCCGATGGGATGGCAACGGCCGGCCGCAGGCGCAGCCGCTTGACCCGCCGCGGGTCGGCGTCGGTGATCTCGAAATCCAGGCCCGCCGGATGGGCGATCACCTCACCGCGTTGGGGCACCCGTCCGGCCAGGGCGCTGACCAGGCCAGCGGCGGTGTCGATATCCTCATCCATGTCGGGGGTGAGGAGGCCGTGGCCCAGGGCGCCCTCCAGCTCCTCGAGGGCGATGCGGGCGTCGATCTCGAACACCCCGCCGGCGCGGGCGACGATCTGGATTGCGGCCGCCTCGTCGTGCTCGTCGTCGATCTCGCCGACCACCGCCTCAATGACATCCTCGAGGGTCACCAAGCCGTCCACGCCGCCGAACTCATCAATCACCATGGCCATGTGGATGCGGCTTGCCTGCATCCGCACCAGGAGATCGGCCGCCCGCATGGAGGCCGGTACATAGAGAGTCTCGCGCTTCAGCTTCGGCAGCACGGCGGGACCGGCGGACGCCCGGCGCGTCGGCCCGGCGAGGAGCTTGAACACGTCCTTGAGATGGGCCACGCCCACCGGATCGTCGAGGGTCTCGCGATAGACCGGCAGACGTGAATGTTCGCTCTCGGCGAACGCCGCCACTAAAGCATCGAAAGACGAGGAGAGCTCCACCGCGGTGATGTCGGCGCGCGGGGTCATGATGTCGGCCACGCTGAGGCTCTGGAACGCCTCGGCCTGATCCATCAGGTCCGCGCCAGCCTGGGACTGGGCGTGCCCCTGGGCCGCCGCCCGGGCGCCCTGGCCAAGCCCGATCCGTGACAGCAGGCCTCGCAGGGGGCGGCGCCACCCGCCACGGCGGCGGCGCGGATTTGCGTCATCGGCGGGGTTGGGCATGGTCTCCTTCGGCGTAGGGATCGGGGACTCCCAGGGCGGCCAGAAGATCGCGCTCGAGCCTCTCCATCGCCTCGGCCTGATCTTCAGATTGGTGATCATAGCCCATCAGATGCAGGACACCATGGATCACCAGATGGCGCAGATGGTCGGCCAGGGGTTTGGCCTGCTCGGCCGCTTCCCGCGCACAGACGCCAAAGGCCAGGGCGATATCGCCCAGATGGTTCCCAGGGTTGGGGCCGGCCGGAAAGGCCAGCACATTGGTCGCCGCGTCCTTGCAGAGGAAGCGGGCGTTGAGATCGCGCACCGTCGCATCATCGGTGAGCAGAATGGCGATCGTCCCGCTCCCAGCCAAGCGCGCCGCCGCCAGGGCCGCTTCGCGCGCCGCCGCCGCCGCGCCCGGCAGAGACTGGGTCCAGGCCGCCGTATCGACCTCGACCTCGATGTCAATCACGGGCGCGGTGGGCGGCATCGGCGTCGTAGGCCTCCACGATGCGGCCGACCAGGGGATGGCGCACCACGTCGGCGACCGAAAACCTGGCGATCGCCACGCCTTCGACTCCGTCCAGGATCGAGACGGCGTGCGCCAGGCCCGAGTCGGCCGGGTTGACCAGGTCCACCTGGCTCGGATCGCCGGTCACCGCCATGCGCGAACCTTCCCCGAGGCGGGTGAGCACCATCTTCATCTGCAGACGGGAGGTGTTCTGCGCCTCGTCGACGATGACGAAGGCGTGGGCCAGGGTGCGGCCGCGCATGAAGGCGATCGGCGCCACCTCGATCTCGCCGCGGTCGCGGCGGCGGCGCAACGCCTCGGCGCCCAGAATGTCGGTCATCGCCTCCCACACCGGCGCCATATAGGGATCGACCTTTTCCGACAGGTCCCCCGGCAGAAAGCCTAGACGCTCGCCCGCCTCCACCGCCGGGCGGGTCACGACCAGCCGCTCCACTTCGCCCACGCGCAGCAGGCCCGCGCCATGCGCCACGGCGAGAAAGGTCTTGCCGGTGCCGGCTGGGCCAAGCCCGAAGACCAGATCGTGGCCGGCCAGGGCCTCCAGATAGCGCGCCTGCGCCGCCGTCTTGGCGGCCACCGCGCCGCGCCGGGCGATCAGACCTGGGGTCACTGCGCCCGTGCGGGCCTGATCGATGGCCACCCGCACGTCGGCCGGCGTCACCTCCAGACGGGACGCGATCCGCCCGGCCAGGGTCTCGATGGCCTGCCGCGCGCCGCGCCGCGCCTTGGCCTCACCGTTCAGGGAAACCCCGCCGCCGGGCGTCTCGATGAGAACATGGAAGGCGTCCTCGATGAGGGCGGCGTGACGGCCCGCCGGGCCGGCGACGGCGCGCGCCGCATCGTCGGCGAGGGGCAGGAATTCCGACGGCGACCGGCTCAAGCCGCTTCCAAAAGGCGCTGGCCCGCCAAGCTGCCCCGGCCCGCCGAGGCGATGGCGACCGGGACGATGCGTCCGATCAGCGCCGCCGACCCTTCACAGTGGACGACTTGCAGATAGGGGCTGCGGCCGATGACCTGCCCGGCGTGGCGGCCCGCCTTTTCGAAGAGAACCTCGACCGTCCGGCCGACGAGACCGGCGTTGAAGGCGCTTTGCTGGGCGGCGAGCAGTGCCTGAAGACGGGCCAGGCGCTCCTCCTTCACCGCCTCGTCCACCTGGACGGCCATGGCGGCGGCGGGCGTTCCTGGCCGGCGGGAGTATTTGAACGAGAAGGCGCTGGCGTAGCCCACCTCGCGAACCAGGGCTAATGTATCTTCGAAGTCGGCTTCGCGCTCGCCGGGAAAGCCGACGATGAAATCGCCGGAAATGGCGATGTCGGGTCGCGCGGCGCGAACCGCCTCGATCGTCCGCAGATAGCTTTCCGCCGAGTGATCGCGGTTCATGGCCTTCAGCACGCGGTCGGCCCCCGACTGCACCGGCAGATGCAGATAGGGCATCAGGGCGTCCACCTCGCCGTGGGCGGCGATCAGGGCCTCCCCCATGTCCCGAGGATGGCTGGTGGTGTAGCGCAGCCGCTCCAGGTCCGGAATCCGCGCCAGCCGCCGGATCAGCGCCGCCAGGCCGCCGCCAAGATCGTTGGCGTAGGCGTTGACGTTCTGGCCCAGGAGGGTGATCTCGCGCGCCCCGCCGGCCACCAGGGCGCGGGCCTCCGCCTCGATGGCGCCGGAGGGGCGGGAGAATTCCGCGCCGCGCGTGTAGGGCACCACGCAGAAGGTGCAGAACTTGTCGCACCCCTCCTGAACGGTGAGGAAGGCGGTGACGGCGCCGGCCGCCCGCGCCCAGGGCAGGGAATCGAACTTCGCCCGCGGCTCGAAGTCGGCGGCGAGGCGCTCGCCGCTCGCCCGGTGAACCCTGGCGATCAGCTCGGGCAGGCGATGATAGCTCTGCGGGCCGATCACCAGATCGACGGCCGGTTGGCGGGCCATTATCTCGGCGCCCTCGGCCTGCGCCACGCAGCCGGCAACCGCGACGATCATCTCGCCGCCGCCCTCGGCCTTGCGCGCCTTCATGCGTTTGATCCGGCCCAGTTCCGAATAGACCTTCTCGGTGGCCTTCTCGCGGATGTGGCAGGTGTTGAGCACCACCAGATCCGCACCTTCGGGCGTATCCGTGGGGCCATAGCCCAGAGGGCGCAGGACATCGGCCATCCGCTCGCTGTCATAGACATTCATCTGACAGCCGTAGGTCTTGATGAAGAGGCGTTTGGTCGGCGCCGCCGGCTCATTCATCGGCCGGAACGCCATAGAGTTCCAGCCGGTGATCGACCAGGCGGTAGCCGAGACGCTTGGCGATCGCCTTCTGCAGAGCCTCGATCTCGTCGTCCATGAATTCTACTACCGCCCCGCTCTTCATGTCGATCAGATGGTCGTGGTGCAGTTCGCTCGCCTCTTCGTAGCGCGAGCGTCCGGCGCGAAAATCGTGGCGGGTGAGAATGCCAGATTCCTCAAACAGCCGCACGGTGCGATAGACCGTGGCGATGGAGATGCGCGGATCGATGGCGTGGGCGCGCCGGTGCAATTCCTCCACGTCGGGGTGGTCGCTGGCCAGGGACAGCACCCGCGCGATCACGCGGCGCTGATCGGTCATGCGCATGCCCTTTTCGATGCAAAGTTTTTCCAGTCGATCCAAAAAGGGCGCGCTCCGATCTCAGGTGGCGGGAACCGATCATAGGCCGCGGCGCGTCATCTGTTAAGATCGCGCCGCATGATCACCGCATCGAAGGCGGCGACGCCGCGCGGGTAGTAGCCCCTTCTGACGCCGACAGCCACAAAACCCGCCTTCGTATACAGGGCGAGGGCGGCGGCGTTGTCGGCCGCCACCTCAAGGAAGAGCGACGCGACGCCCCGCGCATCGGCCTCGCGCGTGACCGTCTCCAGCAGGGCCCTGGCTACGCCCCGGCGTCGGTGGCGCGGGTTTGTCGCCAAGGTCAGGATTTCCGCCTCGTCGGCGGCCACCCGGCAGACGATGAAGCCAACAACCGACAAGCGCGCGCCGGCGGCGAAGGCTAAAAC
>JALYTR010000468.1 GCA_030854165.1 Pseudomonadota bacterium
ACGATCCCCGCTACGGCGCGAGCGGGGGCCTGGGCGGGGCCGGGGTCTATCTCCAGGCGGGCGGGAGCCTCGCCAACGGCGGCACGGTCGAGGGCGGCGCGGGCCGCGCCGGCGCATACGGAACAAACTCTGGCGGCGATGGCGGCGCCGGCGGCGACGGAGTCGATCTGCTGGCGAGCGGCAAGGTCACCAACACCGGCACGATCGTGGGTGGGGCGCTCGGCGCCGGCGGCGGGGCCGGCGGCGGCGGGACGCCGGGCTTCTCGGGCTTCCAGGGCATCGGCGTCTATCTGGCCAGCGGCGTCCTCACCAACGGCAGCCGCACCGACACGAGCGCCTGGATCGAGGGCCGAGAGGGCGTCGTGACCGGGGTCGCGGGCCACGCGACGGTGACCAACTTCGGCACGATCTCCGCCGGGACGGGCGTCTGGGCGGTGGATTTCGAATCCGCCTCCGATGTTCTGGCGGTGGAGGCGGGCTGCGCGTTCAACGGCGCGGTGCGAGGCGCCCTGGGCACACTGGATCTGGCTGGGGGCAACGGCTCGTTCACCGCCCTGACGTCAGGCGGAGACGTGACCGTTTCGGGGAGCATTGCGACGACGACCTTCCAGAGCTTCGGCACGGTGGAGATCGGCAAAGGAGCGCATTTCACCCTGACCGGAACCGGGACCGTCGCGGCCGGCCAGGCCATGATCGACGCCGGCATTCTCAACCTGACCAGCCTCGGCGTCGCCGGATCGCTCACCGTGACCGGCGAACTGCTCGGGGTCGGACGCCGCGGCCTGGGCACGCTCACTCTCAACGGCGGGACCGCGACCTTCAACGCCGGCGCCCTGCTGCTCATGCCGCATGTCGCGATTAACGGCGCCTCGAAGATCGCGGTCAACACCAACCTTTCCTACGCGGGACAGTGGCTCCAGAGCGCCGGGTCTGTGACGGCGGCGAGCGGCGACACCCTGACCTTCACCGCAAGCGGGAACCAATTCGCCGGTACGCTCGCCGGCGCCGGAACGGTCGCCTTCGTCGGTGGAAGCGATACGCTGCTGGGGACCAGCCTGGCGGCGGCGTCGACCACAATCAACGGGGCGGCGGTCACGCTCTCGGGCGTGATCACCGTCGCCGGGACCGCGATCGTCGCGAACTCGACCCTGACCGTGGCCGCCGCCGGCGCCACCCTCGCCGGCGCCGGGGCGATCCTCTCCAACACGGGCGCCAACCTCATCGTCGGCGCGACCAGCAGCGCGGCCCTGACCGTCGATAGCCATCTTTATGGCGAAGGCCAGCTAGGCGGCGGCTCCATGATGCTAACCAACGCCGTCGGCGGATTGATCGAGGGCGACGGCGCCGCCGCCCTGGTCATCGACACTGGGGCGAACACCGTCGTCAACGCCGGCACGATCGAAGCCGTCAGCGCCGCGGGGGTGACCATTCAGAGCGCGCTCAACAATTCGGGCCTTCTGTTCGCCGAGGGTGGAAACCTGACCGTCAATGGCGCGGTGACCGGCGCCGGCGCCGCCAAGGTCGATGTGGCCACGCTCGATTTCGCATCGAGCTTCACCGGGGACGTCGCCTTCATCGGAACGACGGGCGCACTCGAACTCGCCAAGTCGCAGGGCTACACCGGAACAATATCCGGGTTCTCCAGGGCGGCCGGCACGTTCCTGGATCTGGCCGACATCGGCTTCGTCGGTTCGAAGGAAGCGACCTATTCGGGGACATCGACCGGCGGGGTGCTTACCGTCACCGACGGGACCCACACCGCGCAAATCCACTTCAGCGGCAACTATATCGACTCCACCTGGATCGCTTCCAGCGATGGGCATGGAGGGACGACCATCGTCGATCCGGCCCCGTCCCCATCCGGCGCCGTCGCGTCGTCGGTCGGCCCGGCGCCCTCGCCTCACCGGTTCGTTGCCGCCATGGCCGGTCTTAGGGGCTCGGCGGCCGGGGCGATCCATACCGCCGACGCGGGGCCGATCCCCCAACATGTGCTGTCCGTCCCAAGGACGATGGTGGCCTAGCCAGGAGACATCCGCTTCCATTCCACCCAGGCGCCATGAGGATGGACGAACGCCAGCAGCCGTTCCTCGCCATGCGGCCACGAGGTGAGGCGCACCTCCATGGCGGCCATGTTGTCGGGCGCCGGCTCCATGCGCAGCCAGGCGAAGGGCGCTCGCCTCGTCGCCCGGGCGCCGAGGGTCTCGATGGTCGCGGTCAGCGCCGCCTGAGTGTCGGCCGGCATGTATTGCCAGAACACCGAGTGGAAGAGGACGGCGGCGGCGCCTTCACGCGGGATGGCGCGGCGCCCCGCCCAGGAAACCGCGTCCTCCGCCTCCACC
>JALYTR010000094.1 GCA_030854165.1 Pseudomonadota bacterium
GACCTCGAGGACGCCCATGCGCCGATCGATGGCGGTCTTGAAGGCCACCGAGCGGTTCGGCGTGCCGCGATTGTCGAGGCTGAACAGGATGTAGCCGGCCTCGAGATACAGCTGGTCGGCGGGGCTCGCCCAGGTCCTGGTGACCAGGGCGCCGGCGGGGCCGCCGTAGACCTCGACGATCACCGGGTATTTCTTCGCCGGATCGAACCCCGGCGGTGTGCGCATAGACCACCAAAGATCCTGGCCGTCGGAAGCCTTGATGACGCCGAAGGTCGGAACGCGCAGGCGCGCGGCATAGGGAAAATAGGGATGGCCGGGCGCCAGGGCGTTTTCCTCGATCCAGCCGACCCGCGCGCCGGCTTCGGTGTAGAGGGCGGTGCGCGGCGGGGTGGAGGGGTCGTCGTAGGTGGCGGCGAAGATCTGGCCGGATTTGGCGACATCGGCGGTCCACCAGCCGCCGGCGGGCGTGAGCGCGGTCGGCTCGCCGGGCGCTTTGTAGGAGACGGCATAGATGCGCCGCTCGATGGGCGTATCCCTGCTGGCGGCGAAGATCGCCGTTCCAGCCACCTCATCGACGCCCAGCAGTTCCGAGACCGGCCAGTCGCCGTGGGTGACTTGGCGGATGACCTTGCCGTCGGCGTCGTACAGATAGAGGTGGCGCCAGCCCGACGCCTCGGACGACCGCAGGAAGGTCCCGTCCTTCAGGGGTCGGAAGTCGTCGGTCAGTTCGATCCAATAGGGGCTGGTCTGGCTGAGGATGACCTTCGTCGCCCCGGTCGCCGGGTCGGCGACCAGAAGATCGAGGCGCCGCTGGTCGCGGGATTCGCGCTGGACAAAGAGGGTTCGCCCGTCCTTCGACCAATCGACGCGGGCGAGATAGATGTCCGGGTCGGCGCCCAGATCGATCTTCACCCGCTCACCGGTCGAGACCCTCTCGACATAGAGATCGACCCGCGCGTTGGATCGCCCGACCCTGGGATAGCGCTGATCGACCACCGTGGCGCCGGCCGCGCCGATATCGAAGCGCGGTACGACATCGACGCCGCTCACATCCACATGGGTGAGGGCGATGCGGGTATCGTCGGGCGACCACCAGTAGCCGGTCTCCCGCGCCATCTCCTCCTGGGCGATGAATTCGGCCGTGCCCCAGCTATGCAAGGCGTCGCCGCCTTGGGTGAGGGCCTTTTCGGGTCCGCCGCCCGAGGGCAGGATAAAGAGATTGTCGCCGCGCACGAACGATACGAAGCCGCCCAGGGGCGAGATCCTGGCGTCGATGTCGTCGGCCGGCCTGTCGGTCAGGCGGGTGAGCTTGCCGCTCGCCCTATCGTAGAGCCACAGATTACCCTCGACGGGGGCCAGGATGGATCGCCCCTGGTCGTCCCAGCTGTAGTCGACCACGCCATGCGTCTGAATGCCCTGGCGTTCGCGGCGGCTCTTTTCGTCCTCCGACAGGACCGCGCCCTTGGGCGTGAGCGCGGCGCCGTCGATGAGCAGGCGGGGCGGCCCGCCTTTGGCGTCGGCGACCCACAGGTCGGTGACGCGCTGGTCGTCGCTCTTGGCGCGCAGAAAGGTCACCGCCGAGCCGTCCGGGGCCAGCTTGACCAGCCGCGCCCTGGGCCCGGAGAGGTCCGGATCGGCGAAGACGCGCTCGGGGGTCAGTCTCTGAGCCTGCGCCGCGCCGGCCATGAGCAACACCGCCGCCAATCCCGCCATGATCTTCATCGATCCTTTCCTCCGGCGCCGCGCGGGTTCGCCGGGCTCAATCGACCATGCACCGCCGGAGGGCGGGCTTCCAGTCCGCAACGCCGAAGAGCGGGCTGCCGCACTCCGGCTTTCGCGAAAATTCCACCCCGCGTGAAGCGGTCCATTCGTCGTTGGGTCGTCGAAGACGGTGACCACGCAGGAGCCGCCACCGGATAGCGATTATCAACCCCTGCCCATCGAAAAGATTGGCTCGAAGCAGCCAAGGATGAGGCGCTTCGCGTCGAACGGCGGCTCCCCGGATGTATCCATACGCTCGTCCTGGTGCATCTTCGCTTCGGCGATATCGAAGCTCGCCTTGTCTGGCCCGATCTGCCAGGTGAAGACGATCTTCTCACCGTCTTTCGCGGCGACCGCGCGCCGGAAGTCCGTCTGTTTGCCGTCGGGAACGAAATCCTCCCAACTCTCGACGATCTCCAGGCATCCATGGTCCTTGAAGATTTGCGCGCCATTCTCGGCCCATCTGCGATAGGCCTCCATGTTTTCCTCGGGCAGGGGATTACGAGGCCGGCGACGTACATGGTTCAGGCTCCCGGCCGCGCTGAAGGCTTCATGATGCGGATCCGAGGCGCAACCGGATGTCCCGGTATGCCGCCGCTATGAGTTCGCTCAGCGCGGCGGCGTTCACGTGCCGCGCCCAGGGGAGCTTCACGTGCCGCATGCGTTTGCCGGCGCCTTCCAGAAGGCCGGCCGGGTCATCGAGCGCCGCCCCGTGGAAGAAGCCGACATTCACATGAGTACTGAAGGCGTTGACGTACCCAAACGCCGCATCTCCCACACACGCCGTGGGATGGCCATCGTGCAGAAGTTCGCGAACGTCCGCTCCGCGGCCGCGCATCTGCTCGAACCATGGCTGGGCGATCCGTCGCAACTCATCATCAGGCTTGGAGAACCAAGCGCCAACCCTGGGGTCTCGCTGAACGGCGCTTGGGAACCGTAGGAGTTCGCTCACCGCGCCAGACTACAAGCTTGGCCGGTGATGTCCAGGCGGGGCTCAAGCGTTTCTCCGACGCCGCCCATCCGTCTGTCCGCGCCCCTACAGAATTTCGTAGTGGATGGGTTTGCAGGCGAAGTTGTTGGACATCGGGGCGGAGCAGGCGGTCAGGGCGACGATGAGATCGATCTGGGCTTCGACGACGATGTGGTCGCCGGCCCGGCTGAGCGGCGGTTCGACCTTGAGTTCGCCGGTCTCGCCGTTCACCGTGACATTCATGAAGACGTTGAAGGCGGTGGGGATGCGGTCGGGGCCGATACCGTGGGGTTGCAGGGCCGCCGCCAGATTGCCGAAGCAACCCCGGTGCGGGTGTTCATCGCCATAGAGGATGCGGAAGGTGTCGGCCGAGCAGGGGGTGAGCAGGAAGTCGTGGCGCCCGACGGCGTCCTCGGCGATGCGCAGCAGGACGTTGCTGCGGTTGGAGTAGAGGGCGTCGCCGGTGGTCAGGTAGATGCGGCTCGCGTAGTCCAGGGTGCGGCCCGAAGAAATGACTTCGTCGGTATCGACGGCGTTGTAGGCCAGCAGATCGCAGACCTGCTCGCCCAGCGGATCGATGATCTTCAGGCGGCGGCCCTTGGCGAGGACGAAGGCGACGCCGGTGCGCGGCGCGATCTCAAGCGGCAAGATCGGTCTCGCCGCCGCGCGTGAAGGGACAGGTCCAGTCGGCGCCCACGGCCCGGCCGCTGTACTGGCGCGCTTCGGATCCCTGACCATGGGATTGCAGCATGGGGTTGATCGAGCCGGCAAGGGCGACGTCGCGCTCGGCGATGGCGGTCTTGAGCTTGCCGAACGTGCCGGTAGCGCGGAGCTGTTCGAACTGGTCGTGCAGGTTGAACACCATGGCCGGGTGGGCGAAGCGGCGGCCCGGCCGGCTCGCCTTCGGATGAAGGCCCACGATGAAGAAGGCCTCGCCGCCGAAGCTCAGGGAAAAGTGCGGGCTGGCGGCGTCGGCGCTGACCCGCGCGTCGTGGCGTTGGCCGTGCCAGTCGTCCTTGTCGGACAGCGACTGGGCGCGCGCCCAGAGGTGTCGTTCGAACTGAGCTTCCGGCAAATCCGCCGGGCCTTCGAATAGCACTACCAGGCTCTGGTAGAGTTTCGGCGCAGCGCGGTAGTCGGTGGCGAATTCATGGAGGGCCGGATAGATGCGCAGATCGTCCCACGCCGAGGCCATGTCCCTGGCCACCACGAACCGCATCTGCTGGCGGGCCAGTGCGGATTTGGCCCCGACGCACGGAAAGGACGAGCGCTCCACGAAACAGCGGAAACGATCGGCCAGAGGATGGACGCTATTGTAGGTCGCGGGACGCACTGTGCTTACGCCGGCACGCCGGCGATCGCCCGGCGCGGGAAGCGGTGCCGCTTGAGGGCGGCGATCAGGCCGTCGATGGCCGCCTTGGCGTCGCCGACGATGACCCCGTCGACGGCCTTGGCCGGGCCGATGGCGCAGGCGTCGAGGAGAGCCTTGCCTCCGCCGATGGCGGCGATGGGCTTGCCGTGACGGTAGGCCTCGTTGACGAAATGGACGGCGAGGCCCGATTTGGCCAGCACCGCCGCGCTGGCGCCGCCGGGGACGATCACCGCGTCATAGACCACCGACGGGGCGTTGGGCTGGGCGCGGTTCACCGTCTGGGATTTGCCGGCCGAATCGGTGACGGTTCCGGCCTGGGCGGCGATCAGTTCGACGAGCGCGCCGTGCACCGCGGCGGCGTCCTTGATCGCCTTTAGGTGCGCCGCATCGACGCCCTCGCCGGCGAGGATGGCGATCTTGCGGCCCTTGATGGAATCGCCCGGCTTGTCCTGGCTCAGCGCTTTCGAGACGAGGTTTTTCGCGTGGGGGCGAAGCGGTCCGGATGGGCTGGGGGCCGAGGGGGTAGGATTGGCGGGCGTGCCGACCGGGGCGATCTTGATGCCGGTCTGGGCCGACACCGCCTTGGCCAAGGCATCGGCGACATTGACCAGCAACTCGTTCATCACATGGTGGCGAACCTCGGCGCTTTCGACCTGATTGAGTTCGAAGGCGAAGGCCTGAGCGATATGGTTTTTCTCCCAGTCGGCCATGCTGTTCCAGAACTGGGTCGCCTGGCTGAAGTGATCGGCGAAGCTGTCGGCGCGGACGCGCACCTTGGCCGCGTCGATCTTCTCGGGATAGGTGGTGAAGGCTTGGCGATCGGCTGGAGACTGCGCCGGAATACCGCCGCCCAGGCGGTTGGGGAAATAGGAGACCCGGCCCGCGTCGATCGTCGTGCGCCCCATGGCGTCGCGCTGATTGTTGTGTACTGGGGCAAGCGGCCGGTTGATCGGCAATTCGGCGAAGTTGGGGCCGACGCGGCGAAGCTGGGTGTCGATGTAGGAAAAGAGGCGCCCCTGGAGCAGCGGATCGTTGGTGAAGTCGATGCCCGGCACGATGTGGCCGGTGTGGAAGGCGGCCTGCTCGGTCTCGGCGAAGAAGTTGCCGGGATTGCGGTTCAGAGTAAGCTTGCCGACCCGGCGCACCGGAACCAGCTCCTCGGGGATGAGCTTGGTGGGATCGAGCAGGTCGAAGTCGAACTTGAACTCGTCTTTCTCCTCGACGATCTGCAGGCCGAGTTCCCACTGCGGATAGTCGCCGCGCTCGATGGATTCGAAGAGGTCGCGGCGGTTGAAGTCGCTATCCTTGCCGGAAATTTTCTGGGCCTCGTCCCAGACCAGGGACTTGACGCCCTTGAGCGGCTTCCAGTGGAATTTCACGAAGCGCGCCTTGCCGGCCGCGTTGACCAGCTTGAAGGTGTGGACGCCGAACCCCTCCATCATCGCGAAACTGCGTGGGATGCCCCGGTCGCTCATCACCCACATCAGGGTGTGCATGCTCTCTGGCGTCAGGGAGACGAAGTCCCAGAAGGTGTCGTGGGCCGAAGCGGCCTGAGGAATTTCGTTGTTGGGCTCGGGCTTCACCGCATGAATGAGATCGGGGAACTTGATGGCGTCCTGGATGAAGAAAACCGGCATGTTGTTGCCGACCAGGTCCCACACGCCTTCTTCGGTGTAGAATTTGACCGCGAAACCGCGCACGTCACGGGCGCAGTCGGTCGAGCCGCGAAAGCCCGCCACGGTCGAGAAGCGGACAAAGACCGGCGTCTTGCGCGACGGGTCGGTCAGGAGTCCGGCCATGGTCAGATCAGACAGATCTTCATAGACTTGGAAGACGCCATGCGCCGCGGTTCCGCGGGCATGGACGACGCGCTCGGGGATGCGCTCGTGATCGAAATGGGTGATCTTTTCGCGAAGGTGGAAATCCTCCATCAGCGTCGGGCCGCGCGGCCCCGCTTTCAGCGAATTCTGATCGTCGGAAATCCTGACGCCCTGATTGCCGGTCATCGCGGCGCCGGCCTCGACCGTGTCGCGCGCGAGAGCTTCCGTCTTGCCGGTCACTCCGCGGCGGGCTTTGACGTCCGCGCCCGGAGCGGACTGGCCGGACGTGCGGGCCTTGGGGGACGGCGCGGCGGCGGGTGTCTTGGGCATGGAAACTCCGTGAAGGGCGCCGCCACCCGTGAGGTAGCGAGGCGTCCCGTCCCAATGCCTCCGGTGGGCCGAGGTTCCTAAGGCCAAGGTCCGCGATGGACGAGGTGCGGCGCCCGCGCTTACCGGCTTGTCGGGGGCGCCTCGAAGCGCCTGGCCGACCAATAGCGATAGCCCTGGTCGAGGGTGCATCGCCAGCCTTTGCGCTTCAGGGCCCCGCCGACCATCCCGTTGAAGAAGCCATGGGCGACCACCAGGACATCCTCGCCGCCGGCCGCCAGATCGATCAGCCGGCCGGCGGCTGCGTCGGCGCGAATCCGGGCCGCGCCGCGCGTTTCCTCGCCCTGGTGATGATTGAAGACCCACCACCAGAACCTCGCGATGACGCCCCAGTGACGCGGCGAAAACCTGATCCAGCCGGGCAGCGCCGGGGGCGGAAGCGGCGCTTCGATGAAGCGGGCGTCCTCTTCGAAGGCGCGACCGCAGGCCAGGGCGGCGGCGGTCTCCATGGAACGCGGGCGGGTCGAACAGATCAGGTGGCCGGCGCCCTTGGCCGTGGAGCGCAAGGGCGCGGGGATTATCTGACCCGGCTTGATGCCACCGGCTTCATAGGCCGCCCACCAGGCGCGGTAACCGGCCGACGAGAGACGAATTTTGCGCGATAGGGCCGGCTCGCCATGGCGGGCCAGGATCACCGCGCCCGGAAACGGCGGGTCGTCTTCGCGGGCCTCCCCCGGCGCCAACCCCATCACGCCTCCCCCAGCGCCCGCACGTGGGCCACGGCGCTGCGACCCAGCGCCTCGAGATCGTAGCCGCCCTCAAGGGAGGAGACGACCCGGCCGCCGCATCGCGTCCTGGCCACCGCGAGAACGGCTCTCGTCGCCCAGGCGAAGTCTTCGGCTTCCAGCATCTGCTCGGCCAGCGGATCGCGGGCATGGGCGTCGAAACCGGCCGAGATTAGGATGAGATCAGGGGCAAAGGCGTCCATCCGCTCCATCAGGCCCTCGAAGGCGGCCCGCCAGGCCTCGCGCGCCGCGCCGGGCGGGACGGTGGCGTTGGCGATGTTGCCGACGCCCGTCTCGCCGGGATCGCCGGTGCCCGGATAGCAGGGACTTTGATGAACCGAGGCGAGGAAGAGACTGGGTTCGGTTTCGAAGGCGGCCTGGGTGCCGTTGCCGTGGTGGACGTCGAAATCGACGATCGCCACGCGCTCAAACCCTTCCGCCTGGGCCGTGCGCGCGGCGATGGCCACATTGGAGAACAGGCAGAAACCCATGACCCCGTCAGGCTCGGCGTGGTGGCCTGGCGGACGAACGGCGCAGAAGGCGCGGTCGATATCGCCGCGGGCCACCGAGCGCACCGCATCGACCACCGCGCCGGCGGCCCGACGCGCCGCGGTCAGGCTGCCCGGCGACATCACGGTGTCCGCGTCCAGCTTCAGGCGGCCTTCGGCAGGCGACGCGGCGAAGTGGGTTTCTAATAATTACTGATCGTGCACGATG
>JALYTR010000095.1 GCA_030854165.1 Pseudomonadota bacterium
CCCGGTCGATCTGGGTCAGCCATAAGGACAACTCCATGTGCCTGGGAATTCCCGG
This sequence comes from Pseudomonadota bacterium, assembly GCA_030854165.1. Classification (GTDB taxonomy): domain Bacteria; phylum Pseudomonadota; class Alphaproteobacteria; order Caulobacterales; family Caulobacteraceae; genus Acaudatibacter. The sequence goes on from JALYTR010000095.1 coordinate 56, forward strand.
CCGCATCGTGCGGATCGATGACGCGGCCGATCTGGTGGCCACGGTGGATGTCTGCGGCGTTCGTCGCAAGATCAATATCGCCTGCATCGTCAATGAGGCCCATCCCGTCGAATCGTGCGTTGGCGACTGGGTTCTGGTCCATGTGGGCTTCGCCATGAGCCGGATCGACGAGGCGCAGGCGGCCCAGACCCTACGCATCCTCGAGGAGCTGGCCGAAATGCAGGACGAACTTCGCGCCCTTTCCATGCCGGCCGAAGACCTCGAAGCCGCCGAATAGCGCCATGCACGAGCTGGCCGTGGCGCAGGGCATCGTCGATCAGGTGGAGGCGAGGGCGGCGGGGCGGCGGGTGCTCAAGGTGACGGTGGAAATCGGCGCCCTCACCTGCGTCTCAAAGGACGCCCTGGAATTCAGCTTCGAGCTCGTGGCCGAAAGCACGGCGGCTCACGGCGCCGAGTTGGAAATCTTCGCAGTGCCGGGCGATGCCCTGAATATCAGGAGCATGGAGGTCGAAGCCCTCGGGTAAACGGTCCGGGTGCGGCGAACGCGCTTGCGGGCCGTCGCTATCCGGCGACCAGCACCCCGGCGGCTGCGTCGAGCATGGCCTGCGCGTCGAGGCGGTATGCGCGGTAGAGGTCGGGAATGTCACCGCACTGGCCGAACCGATCGACGCCGAGCGCCGCGACGCGGTGGCCGCGCACACCGCCCAGCCAGGAAAGAGTAGCGGGCGGTCCGTCGATGACGGTGACCAGGCGGGCGTGGTCGCCCAAAGCGGACAGCAGTCGTTCGGCATGACAGACCTCACCGGCCTCGAGGGCGCGCGACCAGCCGCGATGCAGCCGGTCGGGGCTTGGAACGGCGAGAAGGCCTGCTCCCGGAAAGTCCTCGCGAATCTGCTCGAAGGCATCCATGGCCTCGGGCGCGACGGCCCCCGTGTAGGCGAGTGCGAGGCCGGCGCCGATCTCCGGCGGCGTCTGCCAGTAGGCGCCGGCCAGCAGGTCGTCCGCCCACGCGGCGTCCGTCTCGCGCGCCGGCTGGTCCAGGGCGCGGGTGGAAAGGCGCAGATAGACGCTGCCACCGTCGTCCGCCTGCAGATGATCGAACGACCAGCGCAGAATTTCGCCAAGCTCGTCGACGAAGGCCGGCTCGAAGTAGCTGAGCTTGTCCTGGGCCATGCCGATCAATGGAGTGTGGATCGACTGGTGCGCGCCCCCTTCGGGGCCCAGCGCCAAGCCGGCAGGGGTCGCGACCAGCAGAAAGCGCGCGTCCTGGTAGCAGGCGTAGTTGAGCGCATCGAGCCCGCGGTTGATGAACGGATCATAGAGCGTGCCGACCGGAATGACCCGGCGTCCGAACAGCGGGCCGGTCAGCCCCAAGGCGCCCAGCAGCAGGAAGAGGTTGTTCTCGGCTATGCCCAGTTCAATGTGCTGGCCGCCCGGCCCCATGCGCCAGCGCTGGGTCGAGGCGATGCCCGAATCGCGGAACAGGTCGGCGCGGTCGCTTCGGGCGAAGAGGCCCCGCTGGTTCACAAAGCCGCCGAGGTTGGTGGAGACCGTCACGTCCGGCGAGGTGGTGACGATGGCGTCGGCCAGCGGGCCACCGGTCCGGGCCAGGTCGTTGAGCACCTTGCCGAACGCCACCTGGGTCGATTGGCGGCCCGCGGGTCGGGGGAAGGCGGCGCTGTCCGGAACGGCCACCCTCGGGGCCGGCTCCGGCGGCTGTTTGGCGGCGAAGGGCGTGGCGGCCAGAAACGCCCGATACGCCTCGCCATCGCGCGGCAGGCCGGCCCACGGCGCCCATTCCTCCCCTGCCGGCACGCCCATCCGTGCACGGAAGGCCTCCATCTGGGCGTTGGTCATCAGGCCCGAATGGTTGTCCTTGTGGCCCTGGAACGGCAGGCCATGGCCTTTGATGGTGTAGACGATGAAGAACTTTGGCCGCTCGTCGCGCACGCCGTGGAAGGCGTCCATGAGCAGGCCGAGATCGTGGCCGGCCAGGTTGGTCATCAGCCCAGCCAGGGCGGCGTCGTCGTGGGCGCCGATGAGGGCCGCCGCCGTCGATCCGGCCCCCAGGTCGGCCAGGACGCGCGCCCGCCACGCCGCCCCGCCCTGATAGCTCAAGGCGGCGTAGAGATCGTTGGGGCAGGCCTCGATCCAGGCGCGCAGGGCGTCGCCGCCCGCCTGGGCGAAGGCGGCCTCAAGGGCGCGGCCGTATTTCAGGACGATCACATCCCAGCCGACGGCGCCAAAGATGTCGGTAAATCGCGCCGCCATGCCCTCGGCGGTGGCGGCGTCCAGGCTCTGGCGGTTGTAGTCGACGATCCACCAGCAGTTCCGCAGATCGTGCTTGACGCCTTCCAGGGCGCATTCATAGACATTCCCCTCGTCCAGTTCGGCGTCGCCCAGAAGGGCGATCATCCGCCCGGCCCGCTCCGGCGCCAGCAAGCCATGGGCCAACAGATAGTCCTGGGCGATGGAGGCGAAGGCGGTCATCGCCACCCCCAGCCCCACCGAGCCGGTGGAGAAATCCACGTCGTCGCCATCCTTGGTGCGCGAAGGATAGGACTGGGCGCCCCCGAAGCCGCGAAACCGCTGGAGCTGGTCCAGGCTCTGACGGCCGTAAAGATACTGGATGGCGTGGAAAACCGGGCTGGCGTGCGGCTTGACGGCTACCCGGTCGTCAGGCCCCAGCACCCCGAAATAAAGCGCCGACATGGTGCTCGCCATGGAGGCGCAGGAGGCCTGGTGGCCGCCGACCTTGAGGCCGTCGCGGCTTTCCCGCAGATGGTTGGCGTTGTGGATGGTCCAGGCTGACAGCCACTGAACCTTGCGGTCCAGTTCGCCGATCAGCTCGAGGGTGTCGTTCGCGCGCCCGACGGATCCAAGGGGTGGCCTAGGCTCGGGCCTTGGGGCGGGTTTGGAGGCGCGGCGAGTCATGGCGCGACATGGCCCGCCCCCGCGCCGCTCTGTCAACCGCCGTCGGCGCCTGGCCGATCAGGCGCTCGAGGTCCGACTGCACGGCGCCGTAGCACTCGCACACCTGGGCCTCCAGACGGAGCCGATCGAGGATTTCAATGCGCCCGCGTCCATTGCGCACCAATCCGGCTGCCGCCAGCGCGCCCAGGGCTTCGGTGATGGTGGCCCGATGCACCCCAACCATGGTGGCCAGGAACTGGTGCGTAAGCTCGATGGCGTCCTTGGCGGTGCGGTCCTGCGACATCAACAGCCAGCGGCACAGGCGCTGATTGACCCCGTGCAGGGCGTTGCAGGCCACCGACTGATGAGCCTGGGCCAGATTGGCCAGGGAGTGGCGAACCAGCAGGCGGCGCAAGTCGGCGCTTTGGTCGGCCCGGTGGCGCAGCTTCGAGGCCGACAGCCGGGTGGCCACGCCGGGGATCTGGGTCAAGGTCCGGCTGGTCGGCGCCGCCGAGCCGAGCGCCGCCAGAACCCCCACCACGCTTTCGCAGCCCACCGTGCCGCTCTCGACGGTCCGCCCGTCGGCCATCACCGTAACCACCGAGAGCACGGCGGTCGTCGGGAAATAGACCCACTCCACCGGATAGTCCGGCTCATAGAGAACCTCGCCGGAGGCCAGGGTCACCGCCCGCATGTCGCCGGCCAGAGCCTGGGCGTCGGCCTCTGCGAGCGCCCGCAACACGAAATTTCGATTTTCCACGCCCACCCCACCGATCGACTGGCCGCCACCATCGGCCAGGGGGGCGTCCAGGACAAGAGGGCGCGGCTTGACAGCGTCCATGTCGAAAATCACGACGACGAATTATCCGCTCCGTCTGTCGGTCAGGCGACACAAGGGAGTGCTGAAGCTTATTAAGACCGCCGGCATGAAGACCTATGTCCTCTACATCCACGACGATCGATACACCGTGCCGACCCTGGACTCGATCACCGTGAACGACGATCAACGGGCCAGCGAGGTCGCGGGCGACCGCCTGGCTTCGACCGCCCACTATTACCTGGCCGAACTGTGGGAGGACGACCGGTTGGTGGCCAGGCTCGAAAAGCCGCCGGCCAGCGCATGACGCCCGTCGATGACGCGGCGGAACATCGGGCCGGACCGCGACGTTGATGGCTCTGTCGACAATGGAGGAATTGAAAGATGACTGGCGATCGAACCGGCCGCGCCGGCGAGGCGCGTGATGCATTTGGCGAGCGCATCGACGAACTGCGCGAGACCGTTCAGCAGAAGGCCGCCGCGGCGAAGGGCGCCGCCCAGCATCTCTACGGTCGCGCCGCCGATCGGGCCCAGGGCCTGGCCGGAAACGTGGACACGATGATCGACGATCAGCCCTACATCGCCCTGGCGGTGGCCGCCGTCGCCGGACTCGCGGTGGGACTGGTGCTGGGCCTGAGCCTTGGGCGTGACTAGGCAAGCCGCGTTGACGCGACCCACGGGCCCGCGCTCCTTCCCCGGGCGGGTGCGCCACGAACCGCACTGCGCCGATCAACCCGCGAGACGCGGATGACACAAATTCATTGGGCGAGCCCGGTCAACGGCGATTTCGGGAATGGCGCGGACTGGACGGGGGGTGTCGTTCCCGGCGCGGCGGACGACGCCATCCTCGATGCTCCGGGGACCACCCCCTACACGGTCGCCACCTCCGCCAACGAGACCGTGGGGTCCCTCGAAACGGCCGTCAACGCGCGCCTGGCCATCACCGGCGGCGTGTTCGACGCCCTGGCGGGAACGGGTTCCGGCGCCAATGCCGGCCTCATTTCCGTGGCGGGCGGAGCGGAGCTGACGGTGAGCGGCGGCGTGGACAACGTCGGCGCGATCGCCTTGACCGGCGCCGCGCTGGGGGCCCGCCTGACCGTCGGCGCGGCCGGCGCCACCTTCACCGGCGGCGGCACGATCGCCATAGACGACAGCGGAGCCGGGAGGAGCGAGATCGCCGGCGGCCTTCTGACCAACTTCGACAACACCATTTCGGGCCACGTCGAAGTCTTCGCGGCCGGCCTCGTCAACGGGGCGGCCGGCGTGATCGACGCCTCCGGCGCCAACCCGTCCGAAATCGACGCCCTGAGCGCCCAGGCGATCGTCAACACGGGACTGATCGAAGCGACCGGCGTGGGCGGCGTGTTCATCGTCGCCGACAAGATCGATCAATCCAGCGGCGGGGTGCTGTTCTCGGGAGCCGGCTCCACCGTGCTTCTGTTGACCACGGTGGTCGGGGGAACGCTGAAAACGGCCGGCGGGGGCGTCATCGAGGCGGACACCGCGACCTTCGACGGCGTGCGCTCCGCGGTGACGAACCTCGGCGCGGTGGTGGTCGCGCAGGCCGGCGCGTTGACCCTCGCCGGGACGATCGACAACGTCGGCTCGATCTCCCTGACCGACGCCAAGCAGCCGGCCAATCTCGTCATCGGCCAGATGAAGGCCGTCCTGACCGGCGGCGGAGCGGTCTTCCTGGGGACCGACGGCCGGGGCGTCCTCATCGGCTCCACGGCGACGACGACCCTGATCAACATCGACAACGCCATTTCCGGAGCCGGCCGGTTGGGTGACGGCCGGCTGACCCTCGTCAACCAGGCGGCGGGGATCATCGACGCCAACGCCGGACACGGCCTTATACTTGACACTGGGGCCAGCGCGATCATCAACGCCGGCCTGATCGAGGCCACCGGCAAGGCCGGCCTCACCCTCCGCGGCGCGAGCGTCGACAATTCGGCTGGCGGGATCATCGAGGCGGCCAGCGGCTCGCATGTGGGATTGCAGGGCGCCACGGTGATCGGCGGCACGCTGAAATCGGTCGGAACCGGCGCCATTCAGACCTTCGGGGCCGGCAACACCCTGGACGGGACGGCTTCGTCGGTGAGCAATCAGGCGAGCTTCATCCTCCTCAGCAAGAGCACCCTGGCCATCGCCGGGGCCATCGACAACGCCGCGCTGATCGAACTGGGCGGCCAGGGAGCCACCCTCACGGTCGGCGCCGGCGGGGCCACGCTTTCCGGCGGCGGCCGTGTCACGCTTCTCGACAAGGGCGGCAACCGTATCGTCGGGGCCACCGCATCCGCCACCTTGACCAATATCGACAACATCATCGCCGGTGCCGGGCTGTTGGGCGGGGGAACCCTGACCCTGGTCAACCGCGCCAAGGGCGCCATCCTCGGATCGATGGGCGCCCCCCTGGTGATCGACACCGGCGCCAGCACCATCGTCAACGACGGCCTGATCGGGGCCAAGGGGGCCGGCGGGGTGACGATCGCCAGCGCCGTCGCCAACGACGGCGTTCTCCAGGCCCGCGGCGGCACGCTCACCCTGGACGGCGCGATCAGTGGAACCGGCGAGGCGGTGATCGAAGGTGGAACGCTTGATGTCGCCGGCCCCTTCTCCCAGAAGGTCGTGTTCCGCGCCGCCGGCGGGACCCTCGAAATGGCGCGATCGCGGAGCTACGCCGGAACGGTCCAGGGCTTCTCCAGGGCGGGCGCAACCCGCCTGGACCTGTTGGATATCGGATTCGTGAGCGCCGGCGAGGCGACCTACAAGGGTTCGGCGTCTGGCGGCGTCCTCACCGTCAGCGACGGCGTCCACACCGCCCGCATCCACCTCGATGGCGACTATCGCAAAGCGCCCTTCATCGCCAGCAGCGACGGCCACGGCGGCGTTATCGTGAGTACGGCGGCGGCCCACCGTTTCATCGCGGCGGCGGCGGCCCTGGGCGCCAAAGCCGGCGGCGGCTTTGCGAGCGTGATCCACGAGGCCTGGCGCGCCCGCCCACCGATGCTGGGGCGACCTGCGGTGATGATCGCGTAGGGACGGATCTCCTCCTTCGCCGTCATCCCGGAAAGACGCGAGCGGAGCGAAGCGGCTTGTCCGGGACCTGGGGGCCACATTCAACGCCCGTTGCAACCGCGAGGGGCGAGCCGAACCCCTGGTGAGTGCGACTCCTAGGTCCCGGATAGTCCGCGCTTCGCGCCGCCTTCCGGGATGACGGCGTTGGGGGGTGGCTCGCGTCTTTCCGGGATGACGGGCGAGGTTGGGGCGGGTGGTATTTCGGTGACACCGCACTTATCTCGGCAAATTTCTCTGGTTAGTCAGGGAGGTAGGCGAGATGAGTGCAGTGTCTCCGAAATACAGCAGATTCCCGCCGCCGCTCACAGGGCCCGCGACAACAGTTCCGAGACTTCGCCGTAGCCGGCGTCGGCGGGGATGACGAGGCGGCGGCCGTCGGGACTTTCGGTCAATTTGGGTTCGACCGTGACCACCGTGCGCGCCCCGGCCCGCTCGACGGCGTCCTTCGCTCTCAAGCCCTCCGCCAAGAGTTTCAGATTCATCCGGGTCGGGAAGATCACCTTGCGCTCGCCCAAATCGGCCAGGCGTAGGGCCTCAGCCGGCGCGATCCATTCGGCGTCCACCGTCTCCCAGCCGTCGCAGGCGGCAAGCTGATCGGGCGGCGCGAGGGCGATATAGAACCAGGTGTCGAAGCGCCTGGGCATGAAGGCCGGCGTGATCCAGCGCGCGAAGGCGGTCAAGGCGTCCAGGTCGATCTGGAGATCGAGCTCCGTCGCAAGACCCAGGAAGGCGCGCCGGCCGGTGGCGATCTCGTCGCGGGCGGCGGCGGCGCGCGGATCGCCGGCGAACGGCGCGCCATCGCCATGGCG
>JALYTR010000469.1 GCA_030854165.1 Pseudomonadota bacterium
ATGGCGCCGGCTCGTGCGCGACTACGAAGAGCGCATCGATGTCTCCGAGGCGATGATCCTCGTCGCCATGGGCGGCAATCTGCTACGCAGAAACGCTCATCCGTGATTTTCCAAACGGACTCTAAGCAGGCTTGCTGGGCGCGGCCAATGGACGAGAGATTTGGAATCGACGCTCGAAACGAACGTGGCGCTCTCGCCCCCTCCACCCCTTCGGGGTCCCCCTCCCCCATATAGAATGGGGGAGGATCACACACGCCAATCCTCACCCGCTTGCGGAGGAGGAAAGCCAGGCGGTCAATGGATCGTGACGGTCAACGGTTTCGAGGCGATGCCGTTGGCGATGACGTAGAGGCTGGCCGGGCCGGTCAGGACGGTCGAGGGCACGGTGAACTGCATCGACTCGTCGCGGGCATTGGGCGCGACGGACATCTGGCTGAAATTGTAGCTGCGGGCATAGAAGACATCGCCCGTCGCCGTGTTGACGAGCTTCACGATCGGGTAGTTGGTCGCCGCCTGGGCGTCGTCGCCGTAATAGGCGCCTTGCGAGCGCCCGTTCAACTGCTGGCCGTTGATCGTATAGGACCGGCCCGCGACCACCCTGGACGGCGCCTGGAGGACGACCGGCGCCCAGGCGGCGATCGGACTGCCGGCGGGGGTGTAGACCTCGGCGCGGGAGCTGAAATCGGTGGAGAAGACCTGCCCGTTCGGCAACACCAGGAAGTTGTAATAGTAGGCGCCTGACGTGCTGGCGCCGCGAACCGTGTCGGCGACCTGCACGATCTTGTTCTTTGGCCTCATTTCAAAAAAGTGGGTGGGCATTTGGCCATAGCCGGCGCTGGCGGCGAACAGGATGGACCCATCGGGCAGGAGGGCGGCCGGCGCATCGGCGAGATCGCAACTGGTCGTCGAGCTCGCGCCACACACCGCCGGCACATCGGGACCGGCCGCCCAGGCGGCGGCCTTGGTGTCATAGATGGCGGTGGGATCGGCGGTGGCCCCGGCCACGCAGCCGGTGTTGCCGCCGAAGGCGACCACCGTGCCATCGCCGCGCAGGACGGCCGGTCCGATCTCGAAGTTCCCGCATTGCTCGGGATCGGGAAGGGAGGTCGGCGTCACGCCGGCGCTGCTCCATGTGCCCGCCCATGGAGAAAACTGCTCGGCGTTGGTGGCGTTGCCGTTGGGGTAGGCGGTCCAGATATCGATGGTGAGGACATTGCCGGTCGGCAACAGTTCATAGCCCTGCTCGTCCTGGTATTTTCCCCCGGCGTTGGGCGCGCCGGTCCGGGTCCAGGTCAGGCTGGTGGGATTGAGCAGCGCATCGGCGGCGGGAAAGGCGCAGCACGAGGCGAGCATGAAGACGCCGTTGGCCAGCACCACGCTCTGGGCGTCGCCGACCATCTTCCAAGCGGCGCCGGTCGGCGCCGTCACCGGCGTCCACTGATTGGAGAGCGGATCGTAGATCGCGCCCAGCTTCGTCCACACCCCGGTGTTGCCGCCGTTATATTCGCCGCCCATGATGATCGCGCGGCCGTCCGGAAGAACGGCGGAGGCATGGTACTGGGGGGCGTATTGCGTTTTGCCGATGACGGGCAGGGAGGCCATATAGTACCAGGCGCCGTCGGCGTAGTCGCCCTTGGCGTCCGGGACCAGCCTGTACCAGTTGGGCGTATTGCACTGGTGCACCATCACCGTGGCGTCGGTAAGCAGGAGCGGGTTGCACAGGCCGTTGGTCGGCCCCTTTGTCACCAACTGCCAGACGCCGCCGCCGGGACCGGACGCGGTCGACGTGGAGGGCCCCCCGCTCCCATCCGGCGCCTCGGCGGCCACGCGGGGCAGGCCTGAGACAAACCGCGCCCAGGCCTGTGGATGGCTGTTGAAGTACTGAGCCCTGGGATAGGACAGGGGCGGCGGGACGACATTCTGGGGGATCGAGCCGGCCGCTTGCGCGTGGCTCCCCGAGACGGCGCCGAACGCGGCGATCGCCGCCACGCCAAGACCCAACACCAGTCGCCTATTCCATGAACCGGCCATCGATCGCCCTCCCTTGACAGATACCCCAGACCCCTTTTGACCTGGGCCCTGACCCATTGGTCCTACATTCCGCCGCGATAAACAAGTGGGGCGGCCGCAGGCAATCGGGTGAAGCCCAAGTTCAACCACGAACCCCACAAATGTCACGAACAAAGCAATGGAATGACCCCCATTTTTGAGACAGTGAAATAGCGCACACTCCATTTGGGATGGAGGCGTGGATGAAGGAACGGCGGCGATATTCGCGGGAGTTCAAGCTTGAGGCGTTGAGGCGCATGGAGACGG
>JALYTR010000096.1:0-4234 GCA_030854165.1 Pseudomonadota bacterium
TGTTGAAGCCTCCGGCCTTCTGCACATAGGCTCGGGCGGTGAGGCCGGGTTGATAGAGGAGGGCCTGGGCCTCGGTCACTTCGCCGCCGATGGAGACCACCTGCGACCTGTAGGGGATGACGATGACGTCGTCGGGCTCGAGCGAGACCTGATTCAGATCCACTCCAGGCGGGAAGGCGACATCGCCGATGGGCTGAATCTGGCTGGCGTAGGTGATGTATTGCTGAATGGCGGTGGCCTGGGCGGCGTTGGAGGTGACCAGGGCGGCGGTGGGGGCGGGCTGGGTGTAGACCGCCTTTTGCAGGCGGGCCAGGGATTCGCTCAGGAGTTGCTTCTGGCTGAAGGCCGCGCTCACCCGCTGCAGATGGATCCAGCGCCGGTCGGCGAGCGCGTCCATGGGGATGCGGGCCAGCATTGCGCCCAGAGTGGTGTTTTTCGGCACGACGTAGGCGGCCGGTCCCTGGTAGGCGCCCGTTACCTGGACAACCACTGAGTCGGCGATTGCGTCGGCGGAGAAGCCCACCCGGTCGCCATCCATGAGCGGAAGGCGCGCGAAATCGTGGACCGAGACGTAGTCGTTCAGCGGCTGGGCGTTGCGGAAGCCGAGCAGGGCGACATAGTTCACTTCCGGCCGGGGGCGCGCGTAGTAGAGGATCTCCTCGCCCCGGCCCGACGGGCCGGCCAGTTCGAAGGTGAACGGGGCGCGGGCGACGCCGCTCACCGCGACCACCGGCCCCTGCTGGCCGACGACGATCGTATCGTTGTTGTGCAGGGAGAGCGGCATCATGTGGCCGGTGCGCAGGAATTCGTAGAGGTCCATGTGCGCTATGGTCTGGCCGCCCCTCAAGACGGTGATGTTGCGGTAGCTGCCCAGATTGGGATCGATGCCGCCGGCGCGTTGCAGGAAGGCGATGACCGAATCCGAGCCGAGGCCGGCGTAGGGGCCCGGCGCCACCGCCGGCCCGGTCACGAACACGGTGATCGGCACCGTGGTCACCGGCGCGGCATAGATGTGCACCTGGTTGCGATAGACGACGGCGGCGGCGGCCTTGACCACCGCGTCGACGCGGCTGGCGGGCAGGCCGCCCAGCTTCACCGGCCCCACGCCCGGAACGAAGACGTTGCCGTTGGTGTCGATGACCGCGGTGGAATTGGAGTCCGGCACGCTGCCCCAAAGGGTGATGTTGACCTGATCGCCGGGCTTGAGAATGTAGGTTGGATCGACCACGTTGGTGGGAGCGGCGGTGACGTTGCCGCCGGTGAAGAGCTGCGATCCGAACGGGGCGGGGCGGATGCCGGCGTTCTGATACTGCAGCAGGGTGGTCGCCGTCGGGGTCGCCGGGTTGGCGCCAATCAGAGGCGCCGCCTGGGAACTCGGCCCGGCCGTCTGAGGGGTCTGCGTCGTCGCCGTGCTCGGCGTGGCGACCGGCACCGTTTGTGTCTGGTAAGCCTGGGGGACGACCTGCGTTGTCGAGGGCGGACTCTGGGCGGGGATGGACGGCGGCGTGGTCGGCGGAGGCGGGGGCGTCGTCTGCGCGCCGGCCAGGGTCAGGCCCGAGGCGGCGAGCACCGCCCCCGCGAACGCCAAACGCGTTCCAACAGGTCTTTTCAGCACGAAACTGGTCAATCCACGCATCATTGCAGGTGATCCTTGATCACGGAATAACCGAGCGACCCCGCGCCCAGAAGGAGGGCGGACGCCAAGGCTATGGCGACCACATTGAGGAAACGTTTCCAATAGTCCGAGGCTTGCGGCAGGATCGGCGGAATGTAGGCGACCACGAAACTCTGGTTCTGGTTCTGCGGCTGGGCGGCGACCAGGGCGCTCTCGGCGGCGAAATAGTTCTTCTGCGCGAACTGATAGTCCAGGAGCGCCGCCTGGACCTCGACGTCGTGTTCCGCCTGGGATGCTCCGGGCGCCGACTTGGCCTTGGCGATTTCCGCGGCGCGCTGGCTCTCCAGGGAGGCGATCTGCGACTCGACCGACTTGGCCTGGGGCGCGCCGGGGTTGAACGAGGCCTGGACCGCCGCCTGGCTGACCTTCAAAGTGGCCAGCTGGGTGTCGATCTGGCCGACCAGCGCGACCGACTGCGCCGCTTCGGTGCCGATGGTCAGGGTGTTGACGTTGCCCTGCAGGGTGGTGATCTTCTTGGTGGCGGCGTCATAGTCCTTCTTGGTGGAGGCGACCTGGGCGATCGCCAAATTCAGCGAGCCCTGCTGCACCTGCTTGTTCAGAACGTCCTCCACCGATTTGGCGGCCGCCAGGACGCCCTGGGCCAGCCGCAGCGACTCCTGAGGCGAATAGGCGTTGACCTGGACGTTGACGTCGTTGGAGGTGGTGTCATAGGCCGCCTTCATGTGGTTGTTCCAGAACCACGTCGTCCATTCGATCGACGAATTGGGCGACAGATAGGCGAAGGGATCGAGGCTGAAGTGGCTGAACGCCTGACTGAAGCCAAAATGGGCTTTCAGATCGGTGATCGCGGACGGGGAAATCAGATAGTTGACCACCAGACGCGGGTCGGTGGTGGTGCCGGCCGGCGTGGAGATGCCCAGGCCCGCCAATAGTCCGCTCGAGGCCGGTTGGGCGCCGCGGATGGAGAAGGTGGTGGTCGTCTCATACTCCGGCGGGGTGATGACGGCGTAATAGATCGTCGCCAGCAGGGTCGGGCCGAGAACCCAGATGGCGACCGAACGCAGGGCGTGGCGGCGCTGCTCGCGACGCACCAGTTCGCGCGGTGTGGGTTGACTGGCCTGGGGAGTGGTGTTCACGAAATCGCTCGCAGATAATTCTCGTTCGCCTCATCGATCGTATCGTACATCGTGAGTTTCCCTCCGTTTAACACACCGGCCTTCGTGCAGTACTGTTTTACCATCTCGATGGCGTGCGACACCATGATCACATCCGATCCCGCCCGCCGCTCTTCGAAAATCTTGATGGCCTTGCGTTGAAAGGCCACGTCCCCCGAGGCCAGGGCCTCATCGATCACATATACCTGGAATCGGATGGCCATGCTAAGCGCAAATGCGAGCCGCGAGCGCATGCCGGTGGAATAGGTCTTCACCGGCTCGTGCATCGAAGGGCCCAGCTCGGAAAAGCCGGTGACGAAATCGGTCACCTCGCCGATGTCCGCCCCATAGATGCGGCAGACGAAGCGGAGATTTTCCGCCCCCGTCAGGCTGCCGGCGAAGGAGCCGGAAAAACCCAGCGGCCACGAGCAGGCGACATGGCGACGCACTTCCCCGAAGGTGGGCTTCTCGCTGCCGCACAGGATGCGCAGCAGGGTCGATTTTCCGGCCCCGTTCTGGCCCAGAATGCCGATGCTTTCGCCGCGCGGAAAGATCGCGTTGACCCCACGCAGGACGTGAATGCGGCCCTGCTTGCCCGGGTAGGTCTTTTCGATGTTGATGACTTCGATCACGGTCAGCCGGACTCGTCGGAGTGGCCAATAAGACGCAGGAACCATTCGAGCACCATGCCGAAGGCGAACAGAATGGAGCCGAACCAGATCACGTAGGACGGACTGTAGGAGGTGCTGATGAACCCGGGGATCGCGCCGGTGCGGATCCACTCCAACACATGCGCCATGGGAATGATGGCGGCCAAACCGCGGAAGCCGGTCGGAAGCGACTGCAGGGTGAAAAATATCCCCGAGGCGAAATAGAGCGGCCGGCTGGCGTAACCGAAAACCTGCGGCCACAGGGGCCAGATTCTGGTCAGGCTGGAACTGAAGACGGCCGAGCAGAACGAGAAATAGAACAGGGCCATTATCCCCGTCGACAGGAGTATCGGCACCCTCACCCAGGACGTGAACGGCTCGCCGGTGAAAAAGCGCAGCCCGATCACGAATATGACCGTCACGATGACGAAGGAGGCTGCGTCCAGGAGGACCCGCGCTATGACCACATCCAGCACCTTGACCTGCGGATAGGTCAGCAGCTGGAGGTTCGACGTCGCCGCGCTGGCTCCGCGGCTGACGCAGCTTCTCCAAAAGAAGTAGGGCATGATGCCGGTCATCAGGAACACCGGCATTGAGGCGGGGACGGGAATGACCCTTTGGAGAAGGGTGAAGATGATCCAGAACACCAACAGCTGGATCAGGGGGTCGATGATCGCCCACAGATAGCCGAGATCGGAATTGCCATAGCGGGTGCGCGATTCGCGAATCATCAGGGCGAAGACGACGCGCCACATGACCGCGACGTTGTTGCCCAGGGTCGGGCTCGCCGGCGC
>JALYTR010000096.1:4244-7656 GCA_030854165.1 Pseudomonadota bacterium
GTGAGGACCGGGGCGGCCTCATTTTGAACCGGAATCTGCGGCGGCGGCGGCAGGATGATGACGCGGCCTCGCGCCGGAGGATTCGCCGGCGCGGCCGGCGCCGGCGCGGCCGGAAATGCCGAATCGGAGCTCATACGCTGGACGATTCCGTGGAGTGGTGGCCCGCCGCCAAAGTCCTCAAACTCGCTTTCACCGCGCCGCGCCGCCTTTGCTGGCCCGCGCCGCCGACGCTCCCGATAGCCCACCGCGCCTTTGTAGGCAAGGCGAGTGTGTTTTGCCGATGGCCCGCGCGCCCGTCATTGGGGCGGAAAGGGTTGCTTTTCGCTTAAGGCGACCGATAAGGCGCTCGGCCCTGCTTGCGCCCCGCCGCCAGGGCGTGTCGCCGCGGTCGATCCGGCTGAAGGAGAGTCCATGATCGAATTGAAGCCGCTCGAGCCGCTCGACCAGCGCAGGGGCGAGATCGCCCAGAGTTTCGTGGAACCGCGTTACCGGGCCGTCTACGATGCGGCGGCCGATCGCATTGACGCCGATGAATACGCCGCCCTCCAGCTCAAGTGGCGCGACCGTCTGATCGATTTCGATCCGAAATTCATCTACAAGTATTTCGATGTCTGCTTCTGGATAAAGGACAAGATCGAACGCGCCGACCGTCTGGGCCTCTTCGATCGGCCCGGTTTGCGAATCCTGGACCTGGGAACCGGGGCGGGCCACTTTCCGGCGATCTGCGCCGCCCTCGGTCATGAGGTCATCGGCTTGGATGTCGAGGTGCCGCTCTATGGCGACCTGGCTCGCCTGATGAAGGTGGATCGCCAGATCTTCCGGCTCTTGCCGCGCCAGCCCCTGCCAGACCTGGGGCGGTTCGACCTCATCACCGGCGTCGCCGTCAGCTTCGATTCCCTGGGCCGCGACGCGGCGTCGGTGCGCCGCTATTGGAGCGTGGAGGATTGGGCGTGGTTGATCTTGCATCTCAGCGAGGCGCGCTCGCTCTATCCGGGGCGGCTCTATTTCGAACTCAATTTCCAGGTGCTCGCCGACAACACCCTGCGCTACAATCAGGCGCTTCTGGAGGCCTGCGCGCGGGCGGGCGCCGACGTCCTGGCCGCCAGGGGCCGCATCGCCTTCGCGGTGGACGGCCCGATCGTTCTTGGCCCATGAGCCGCCCCGGTTTGGAAGCCATCGCGCCGGAACGTCCGATGGGGAACGCCGCATGAAGGTCCTGATCTTCGACAAGCTGGACCTCAGCTGGTCCGAGCTGACCCTCGCCAACCCCTTCAATCACACCTATGCCGATCATCTGTTCACCGGCGGCAAGCTGCAGGGCTTCCCCCTTCCCGGGTTCATTACGCCGGGCGCCAACGACGAGATCGAGGTGCTGGCCGGCGGCCTGCGCTTTCCGAACTTCGGGGTCTGGCCGGTGGTCGGGACGTTCGGCGCGGCAAAAATCCTGCTCATCGATCCGGCCGCAGGCGCGGACGAGCGGATCGTCGCCATCTCCGCCTTCACCGCCCAGGCCAGTTGGCATTCGGCCGCCGACACCAATCTCTGTTTCGAGGCGGTGGAGCGCAAGGGCGAGATGTGGCGCGGCCCCTTCCTCCTCAGCCGCATCCTCGAAAAGCTGTTCTACAGCGACCAGCCTCTGGCGCTCCACTGCGGCCACATCGTCGACTGCCTGGCCTGGCTCTTGATCAAGGACGGTCACGCCTGCCGCAAGGTGCTGCTGCGAAACGACAAGAATGTCGGCCACATCTTCATGGACGTCTGGCTGCCTGACGCGAAAGGCTGGGCCTATGTCGATCCCGATTTCGGCGTGATGTTGCGCCATGGCGGTCGATACATCTCGTCCCAAGAGGTTCTGGTCCTGCGCCGCGAGGGCAGGGATGGCGAAATCGAGATCGTCGACATCGGCCAGAAGTGCTTTCCCCATCCGGCCTACAATTTTCCGGTTTCGTTTTCCGGCCATTTCACCTGGCGGCCGGAGATGATGAAATCGATCTCCTTTGCCCTCAGCCCCTACTATCGCGCCACGGTCATCGAGAAGGGCTTCGAGGGCATCGAGTTCTACAGCTTTCAGCTTTCGGAAGAGCCGCGCCCCTCGCTGATGACCCGCCGGCTTGCCGGTATCGATCCCTTCGCCCCTCCCGCGCCCTGAAATTCATCAGGCGGCCTGGTTTCTTGAGGCCTTCACGCCATCGGCGCGGCGGCGAAGGCGCGCCGATATTCGCCGTCAAGCAGGCGCATGACCCAGTTGGCGAAGGGATGGGCCAGCGCTTCGGCGAGCATCTCCGGGGCCAGGGCCGGCGCGTTGGAGGCCCGCAGGACCAGCCGGGGATCGACCCCCAGGCCGCGCACATCGACCCCGGTGTTGCCGCCGATGAAGTGAGTGAAACGGATGTGGTCGAGGCAGACGGGGTCCAGGGGGATGTCCAGCAAGCTGGAGAGCCGCCGCATGTGGCGCGCCGGCTCGGCCACGAAGGCCTCCCAGTTCAGGGCCACGCGCCGCCCGCTCTGGCGGATGGTCTTCAGATAGCCCAGGTATTTGTAACCCCAGCGATCGAGGTTGGCCCCGACCCAGGCCTCGGCGAGGGGAGCGTCGGCGCTTTGGCGGATGTGTTGCTTCAGCATGGACCGCAGGTGCTGGACCGGCGATTTGAACAGGATGAGATGATCGAACCGGAACAGGGGGTCCTTCTCCCAGTAGAGTTGCAGATTCTTGTCGGTGGTAACCAGATTTTTCACCCCCAGCCGCTCGGCGAGCTTGGCGTACCAGCCGGTCGGATCGGCGGCGAGGGCGCGCCGAAAGGCGGGGTCGAAACAGGCGCAGGCTGGACCGCAGACCCGGCAGGCGATTGGCCAGCGGGCCGGCGGAATCTCGGTGGTCAGGATGGATTCCAGGCCCAGGGCCGGGGTGCGCACATTGGTCAGCCAATGGGTCTCGCCGGCCAAGGCCCAGGCCGGCATGGAGCCCAGGATGACCCCCAGCGTGGTCGATCCGCAATAAGCCGCCCCGGATACCGCCAGATGGCGATAGCCGTCCATCGTTCCCCGTGCGCCCGTCGCCTGCGCGCCCAGTTCGGCCTTCAACGCCGCGGCGATGGCCCGAAAGGAGTCCATCTGAGCGCCGCCCAGCGTCTCGCCGGCCGCCTCGATCATCGCCAGGGCGGCGGCGGGGTCCCTTCGGACAAGGGCGAGTTCGGCCAGGTCGCGGGCAAGGACGCCCGCCGCCGGGCCCTGGGCCTCGAGCACCGGCGCCAGGCGCGCCGCGGCGGCGTATCGGCCTCGCCGCATGAGAATGTCGAAGAGGCCCCGCGCGGCGCGCCCCGTGGGGTCCCCTACCCGGAACAGGCGTTTGTGGATGGCGAAGGCCGAGGCGGCGGCCCCGGCCGCCTGGCGCAGGCGCGCCAGGGTTTCGAGC